>JAKSQG010000023.1 GCA_024404275.1 Clostridia bacterium
GCTCGCCCCGTGACGCTGTCCTTCATGCCGGGACAGGGCTATTCGTACTCGGGCGAGGGGTATTATTACCTTCAGCGCACCATCGAGCACCTTACCGGAAAAACACTTCAGCAGCTGTATGAGCAGTTCATTTTTGAGCCTGCCGGCATGCATCACAGCGCCGTACAATGGCGGGATGAGCTGCGTACGTGCTTTGCTTCCCGGCACGACGAGTCCGGTGTCCTCATGCCCTTCCGCGAGCATCCCGACAACAAAGGCGTCGCGCCATAGCCCAACGCCGCATGGAGCCTGTACACCACCGCATCGGATTACGCCGCCTTCCTGCGCTACTTCCTGCATCAAAAAGGCGGTCTGACCGATCCAACCTTTTCCCTGCTGACCTCGCCGCAAAGCAAGGCGGATAAAACCGTCTGCTGGGGCATGGGCTTTGGCATGATCGCCCCCGAGCCGGGTCTTCTGTGGCACTGGGGCGACAACAAGGGCTACAAAAATATGATGGCCGCCGATATCGTCTCCGGCTGTGCCATCGTGCTGCTCTCCAACAGCGATGGCGGTCTTGAAGCGGAAATGAACATCCTGCGCCGTCTGACCGACTGCACGCATTGGAATGCCGTTGAAAGCTTTATCCAAACTGCCGAATAAAACGCTTGTTCATGTATACTTTCCTATTGTATAATATCATTGAATGAAAGGAGAAAGTGCATGAGCAAGCGTTCTGTACGCACCATCGTTACCGCCAACGGGCTGGGCAGCATTTATATGTTTATGTTTTCCATGCTGCTCTCCGGTTTTTTGCTGAAAGCGCCGCTGATTGGAGGCGCCCTGGCCATGTGCGGCCATTGCGGCACGATCTTTATGGCTTCCTCTGTCAGCCGTGTGCATCTGCTGAGCAAAAAACAGACGCGCTTCCAGCAGGTCATTTATCTTCTGCTGCTCGTCATCAATCTGGCGCTGCTGTTCCTATATCCCATGGATGTCCCACGGATCAACGTCTGGATCCTGTTTTTTGTGCTGCTGTCTCTCACCTTCAGCGGCGGTGCCGCCCGGCAAATGCTGCGCCGCGGCCCGGTACAAAAAGCTCTGCGCCTTCATTTTATTCTGCAGATCGTCCTTGCCGTATCCGGATCCGCATTGCTGCTCTTCTGGTTCCCGCGCTATCTCTATCTGACCGGCGGCTACTTGCTCGCCTTCGTTCTGCAATTGTATGAGTGCTCCGGTCCGCGCAACAGCATCCCGGCTGAAACGCCCGACCTGTCCGATGCGCACAGTGCTTTTCTCAAGGGCAATGTCTTCCGCCTGTATGAGACCGCCAGCGTACTCATCACCATGGCCTGTTACATCTCCATCATTCTGGTCTATTGCTCGCTGGCGCTGACAGCGGAAGGTCTCTTCATCTCCATGGCCATCGCCTTTGTCACCAACATTCTGTTTGCCGAGGCTGCCGATTATCTGCTCCGCGTGCAGGACAAGCGCAAAGCCATCAAGCCCGACACCGTCATCATCTTCAGCCTGCTTTTGTGGCTATGCGGTCTGGTCATGTACAGCCGCTATATCCTGCGCTATGAGCCCAATCTGCTGGCCGTATACTTCGGCATGGGCATGTGTTCTGCCGGCATCGCCGTCAGTGTCCGCTGCCTGTCGCAGATGGACCGTGTGGTTCGTCAGGCCGTGCTGCTCAACGCCGAGGCTGCCGCGCCGCAGTACAGCACGCTGAGCTTCTTTAGAAATGAGACCGCCGCCGCACTCAGTGAAATGGCCGCGCTCATCGTCATCACGCTGCTGTTCACCTTCAATCACGGCGCTTATTTCCAGCAGCTCTCCGTAGACCGACTGCAGCCCTTCCTGCTGCTGCCGGCGGTACTGCTGCTCATTGCCGCGCTGCTGACCATGCTGCGCTATCCCGCCACCAATTATTACGCACAAAAGTTAGCGCGTCTGCTGGGACTGCGTGCCTCGGGAAAAGTCAACGATGCCCTCACCCGTCAGGTGGAAAGCATCTTTGTCGAAGAACGCAAGCGTCCCCTTGGCACCAACATTCTCAAATTCCTGTTCCGTCCCTTCTGCCGTCATAAGCTTTCGGGCACCGAAAACATCCACGAGGACCCGGATAATCCGTTGGTATTCCTGTGCAACCATGCCTCGGTCTACGGTCCTTTGACCGCCGTGCTGAACATCCCCCAACCCGTTCGTCCCTGGGTCGTCAGCAACATCGTGGGCACCCCGCAATAGTTTGCCGATTATTTCCTCGAAAACACACTCGGCCCCGCCAAGCATTATCCCGAGCGCCTGAAGCCCGCCACCGCGCTGTTTTTGGGCAAGCTCAGCGTATGGTGCATGCATCAGCTTGATTCCATCCCCGTCTACCGCGAAAAGCCCTCGCAGCTGCGTCAGACCTTCCGTCTTTCCTCCGACGCGCTGGAAAGCGGTGACAACCTGCTCATCTTCCCATAGGATCCCTCCGCGGAGTCTGACGGAGGTTATGTCCTGGAGGGCGTCGGTCACCTCTATGAGGGCTTCACCCTGCTGGCGACAGTCTATTACAAGCGCACCGGCAAGTGCTGCCGCTTCCTGCCGATGTTTGCCCACAAGGAAAGCAAGACCATCACCTTCGGGCAGGAAATCCGCTACGACCCCTCCCATCCCGACATCGAGGAACGCGAACGCATCTGCCGCGAAGCGGAACAGCAGATGCATGACCTGTACGAGCGTGCCTGTCGGAAGCATCCATAAATCAGCATCAAAAAAGCGTCTTCCCTGCGGAAGACGCTTTTTGATTGTCCTTACTTCACGGCGATGGTGCCGCTCGCAATGCTCTGCGTTCCTTTGCTGTTGACGGTTTTGCCTTCCGCCTCCACATTGATCTGTCCCCCGGTGATGGACAGGTCGGTAGCAGACTGAATGCCGTCATCGCCGCTCACAATGGTGATACTGCCGCCGGCAATATACACATAGCCCTTGCCGGCTTTGTTATCCGTATCGGCCTTGATGCCGTCGCCCGCAGCGTTCAGCACGAGTGTACCATCCTTGATGGACACGGAATCATTGCCCTTCAGGGCATTCTTGGCGGCCACCACGGTGATATTGCCGGAAACAATGTGCAAATCGTTCTTGGTGCCGATACCGTTGCCCATGTTGCCGTTGACGGTCAGAATGCCGTTGCCGTTGATGCACAAATCATCCTTGGCATAGATGCAGGCATTGGGCTGCTTGTCCAGTGCCAACGTATACGCAGCGGCGTCCGTCAGCGTGTTGACAGAGCCGTCCGCCAGTGTGATCTTGCACTTATCGGCAGAAACGATATAGATGGGGGCGCTGTCAGCGCAGGTGAGTGTCAGACCGTTCAGCACCAGATGCACCTTGGCGTTTTTGTCGACCTCCACCTGAACGCGGCCGTTAGCGCATTCGCCGCTGAGCACATAAGTGCCCGCCGCATTGATATACACGGTGGTGCCATCCACAGCAGCGCCGCTGCCATTGACCAGTACGCCATTTTCAGAGAAGGTAACGGTCACCGCTTCGGTCCAGGAAGCGTCCAGATCATACTTGGTGAAGACATCGGAATAATCCGCCGCCATCGCGGAAGCCAGCATCATAGAAGCCAGCACAATGCTCAGCAGCAGGCTCATCAGTTTTTTCATGGAATGATCTCCTTTCGGTTTTCGGGAACATCTTTAGTGTACCATACCAATTATTGAAAAACAACCGGAATTGCATGAACGGTGTGTGAATTTACACCTTCGGTGGGGCGATATAGCCATACTTGTCGCGCAGCCGCACCCAGAAATATACCGTGACCGCCAGCGACAGCAGTTCTGAAAAGAAAACGGAAAGCCATACACCGTCCAACTGCCAGAATAGCGGCAGCAGCAGCACCATCCCCGCTTGAAACAGCAGCGTACGCACAAAGGAGATGCCCGCCGACACCGCGCCGTTGTTGAGTGCGGTAAAGAAAGCCGAGCCATAAATGTTGAACCCGCACAGCAGGAACGCCAGGCTGTACAGCCGAAAGGCGTGCTCGGTCATGGCCAGCAGCTCGGCATCATAGCTGACATACAGCAGTGCCAGCGGTCGGGACAGACCGATGGCGATCGCCGTCATGCCGATTGCCGCCAAACCGATCAGGTGCAGGCTTTTGGCAAAAATATTCTGCAATTCTCTGCGATTCTGCGCCCCGTGGTTGAAGCTGACAATGGGTGCCGTGCCCATTGAATAGCCGATATAGACCGATATAAAGATGAAATTGACGTACATGATGACGCCGAACGCTGCCACCCCTGCTTCCCCTGCCAACCGCATCAGTTGAAAATTGAAAAGCATATTGACCACCGACAGGGAAATATTGGTCAT
This sequence comes from Clostridia bacterium, assembly GCA_024404275.1. Taxonomy (GTDB): domain Bacteria; phylum Bacillota; class Clostridia; order Christensenellales; family Aristaeellaceae; genus SFMI01. The sequence continues at coordinate 4,348 of JAKSQG010000023.1, forward strand.
AAACTCACTGACGCCGTTCGAGCATGTTTTCCAAAGCGCCGAAAGATCAAGCCAGGCGCTTCCCAGATGCAGGCGGCTGCGGTTTGGCAACGCGAAGTAGACAAGCGGAATGATGCCGCCTACCATCTGACTGATCGCAGTCGCCCAGGCGGCCCCCGTAACCCCCAAGCGCAGCATGCCCACCAGCACAGCATCGCCAACCATATTGGTCACGCCCGCGGCGATGGTCAGGTACAATCCCAGCTGCGGTCTCTCTGCTGCTACCAGAAAGCTTTGGAACAGATTCTGCAGCATGAAGGGGACAAGCGCCATCATGATGATGCGCCCGTAGTCCACACAGTAGGGCAGCATTTCCTCCGTCGCACCCAGCAGCAATGCCACATCCCTGAGCCATATTTCGCCGATGACAGTCAGAATCAGGCCCATGATGATGATAAAATACACCAGCATGCTGAAGATGCGGTTGGCCTCCCGCGGCTTATTTTCGCCAAACCGCATCGATACCAATGCCGTACCGCCCGTACCCACCATAAAGCCGATGGAGGAGAAAATCATCAGGAAAGGCATGATCAGGTTGATGGCCGCAAAAGGCGTTTTCCCTGTCCAGTTGGACACAAAAAAGCCATCCACCACGCCGTAAATGGAGGTAAACACCATCATGCCCACAGACGGCATCACAAACCGAAGCAGCTTTTTATAATCAAAATGATCCGACAGGGCAATGTTCATATCGCTCCTCCGTTCAGAAACGCCTAATGAAGCTCCAGCTGCCAAATCCCCGCCCGTTGTGCTCAAAGCGTCGCTCGTCAAACACCTCAAAACCGTTTTTCAGGTAAAAGCGGCGGTTGGGTTCGGAATTGGTAAACAGGCTCACCGCCTCGGCACCGTGCTCACGGGCATAGGGCAGCAGCCCCTCCTGCACAAAGCGGCTGCCGATACCCTTCCCTTCCTCGGATGAAGCCACGGTCAGCAGGCTCAGGTACCATGTATTGCCGTGAAGCGCATGACAGGGCGCAGACGCCTGCGGCTCCATGGCATTCCAGGCATTGACATCCTTGCTGCCGCCGCGGCGAAGGACACCGAGCCAGCCTGCGCACACATACGCCCAGTCCCCGGGCTTCTTGAAATCGGGTGCGCAAAGCTGTCCGACCGCCACGATATGTCCGTTTTCTTTGGCGGTGATAAAATGAACGGTGGGCAAGCTCTTATTGGCCTTGAATTCACAGCGCAGCAGCGCATCCAGAAAACGGTGACGCCGCTCGTCTTCCGTCACATATGCCGCAAAATACTCATAATCATAAAAAGCCCGGGCCGCCAGAGCAGCGCACTCCTTCCACTCGGAGGGCTTCATTTTTTCAAATGTCAGCATTTCAAAACTCCTTTTGAATATATGAAAAAAGACGCTTGCTTTCGCAACCGTCTTTTTACTGGAGGCGCAGTCCGGATTCGGACCGGAGCATAAAGGTTTTGCAGACCTTCGCCTTACCACTTGGCTACTGCGCCGAAAAAAATGGAGCGGTAGACGAGGCTCGGACTCGCGACCTCAACCTTGGCAAGGTTGCGCTCTACCAACTGAGCTACTACCGCACACATGGTGCCTTGGGGCGGAATCGAACCACCGACACGCAAATTTTCAGTCTGCTGCTCTACCTACTGAGCTACCAAGGCATATATGGCGACCCGAATGGGGCTCGAACCCATGACCTCCAGCGTGACAGGCTGGCGTTCTAACCAACTGAACTACCGGGCCACAATTTGTGGTGGGAACAACAGGGCTCGAACCTGTGACCCTTTGCTTGTAAGGCAAATGCTCTCCCAGCTGAGCTATGCTCCCGTGGCGTCTTGCAACGCGTATATAATGATACCTTATCCAAGTGCATTTGTCAAGCGTTTTTTCGTTCGTTTTTAAAAAAAGTTTGTTCGTATCATCTTTGTCCTTGAAACGGATTCGCAAACAAAAATGCAGGGCCCCCCGAAGGGAGCCCTGCAAGGTGCATCGAATTACTTGGTGGTAACGGCGGTGTACAGGGTGTTCCAGTGATCCAGGATCTGAGCCTTGTTTTCGGTCAGGAACTTGACATCGCGGGTAACCCACTTGATGTCTTCGGTAGCGGGCAGATAGGACTCGGCACCGTACTCGGTGTTCTTGTTGGTCATACGCAGGGTCTGCAGGCCGGCGGCGATGGTGGTAGAACCTTCCTTGGAGCAGATCCAGTCGATCATGGCCTTGGCGGCGGCTTCGTGCTTGGCGCCCTTGATCACGGCAGCACCGAAAGCGGAAGCGGAGGAGCCTTCAGCGGGATAGATCATGGCCACGTTGGTAGCGCCCTGCTGCAGCAGCTTGGACACGCCATCTTCGTAGGTCAGACCAACCACGTATTCGCCCTTCTGGACGGAGTTGAAGCAGGCAGAGGAGCTTTCGGTGATGACCAGGTTGGGCATCAGCTGCTCGATGTAAGCCCAGGCTTCCTCGCTGTCATGTCCGTACACGGCCATGATGTTGCACAGGTTGTTCCAGGCAGAGGAGGAGGAGTTGGGGTTGGCCAGCAGGATCTGACCCTTCAGGGCGGGAGTCAGCAGGTCAGCATAGCCCTTGATGTCCAGGCCCAGCTGAGCAGCCAGCTCGGTGTTGACGCAGAACACGACGGTGGACAGATGGTCCATGGAGTAGAAGCCGTTGTCGCAGGCATAGCCTTCGATGGCTTCGGCGGAGTACTCAGACACCCAGTGCTCGAACAGATCAGAGTAGTTCATGCCGTCGGAGTCGCACAGGCCGCCCCAAACCAGGTCGCCCTGGGGGTTGGCAGCTTCAGCGGCGATACGGCCAACGGTCTCACCGATCTTGCCGTACACGGTCTCGACTTCGATGTCAGGATACACCTCGGCAAAGCCGTCCAGCATCACGTCCAGGTCGGTCTGAGTCATGGTGGTGTACAGGATCAGGGTATTGCCCAGATCTTCGGCGATGGCAGTGCAGCCAAGCGCCATCATGGCAACCAGAAGCAGCGCGAGGAACTTTTTCATAGGGGTAACTCTCCTTTCCTTAATAGGAAAATATTCCTTAATGCGGATGCTCTCCGCATAAAGTACAGGTTTTACATGCGGATGTCTTCGGACTTGCTGATGGCAAGGTAGGCAACCAGCACCAGGGTGGTGACCGCCGTCAGAATGGAGGCAAAGGCACACGCAGGGCCATAGCTGCCGTTGCTGATGGCGATGTAGGTGGACATGGTCAGGTTGATGGTCTTGTTGTTGTACAGCATGATGCTGCTGGACAGTTCGGTCACGATGGAGACCCAGCTCAGCACGGCGCCGGAAAGGATGCCGCTGGACATCATGGGCACCGTCACCTTGATGAAGGTCTTGAGTTTGGAACTGCCCAGGGATATGGCGGCTTCCTCTGTACTGATGGGGATCTGCATCAGCGTTGCGGTCGCCGATCGTATCGTATAGGGCATTCTTCGTATGACCATCGACAAGATCATGATCAGCATGGTGCCGGTCAGACCGAAGGGAGCGGGACCAAAGGACATGATGAGCGCGATACCGATGACGGAACCGGGCATGATGTAGGGCAGCATCGACATGGTATCGATGGTGTTGTTCATCATGCTGCGGCGGCGCACCACCAGGTAGGCGATCAGAATGGCAAAGATAATGATAATGGCCAGAGCCGCAATGGACTGGTACAGCGTGTTGGTGATGGAGCGGCCCAGCAGCAAGCGCTTTTTGCTGATAATGGTCTCATAGTTGACCAGCGAGAAGCCATCCTTGAACACCATGCCGTTCACGTTGCGGAAGGACAGGTAGATGATGTACACCTGAGGCAGGAAAGCGATGGCGCACAGACCGTAGCAGTACACATACATCAGCACACCGGCAATGCCCTTGGGCTTTTTCTTTTCAACGGGGTGCAGGCTGTTGATGGAGAACTTGTACTTGCCGGTCGCCCACTTCTGGAAGAAGAACACCACGGCGGTGACCAGAATGGCGATGACGGAGATAGCAGCGGCAAAGTTGTGGTTGGTGCCGTTTTCACCCAGGTACTGGCTGTAGATCTCGACGGGGAAGGTACGATAGCCTTCACCGATCAAAAGGGGCGTACCGAAGTCGGCAATGGCACGCATGAAAACGATCAGCGCCGCCGCCAGAATGGTGGGCATCGACAGGTTCATCACGATGCGGAAGAAACGCTTCACGCCTGTGCAGCCCATGTTGGCGGAAGCCTCCATCAAGCTGTTGTCGATGTTCTTGAAGGCACCGTTCATGTAGATGAACACCAGCGGGAACAGCTTCAGGCTCTGCACCAGCGTGATGCCGCCAAAACCGTAGATATTGCCGATATCGATGCCAAGGTAGTTTTTAAGGAACTGCGTGATCACGCCGGAGCGACCCAGCAGCATGATCCAGGAATAAGCGCCGATGAAGGGGGCGGACATACAGCACAGAATGCTGATGACAAACAGGAATTTGGCACCCTTCAGCCGGTAGAAGCTGTAGAAGTACGAGAAGGGAATACCGATCAGCAGTGTAACAAGCGTAACGACCAGCGTCACCTTGGCGCTGTTGGTAATGGTAATGGTGTAGTAGGGGTTGGAGAAGAATTTGGTAAACTGTGCCAGAGACAGTTCGCCCTGATCACTGTAGACCGACTGGCGCAGAATGCCAAACAGCGGATAGATCAGGATCAGCAGGAACAGCAGAAGGAAGAAGACCGAAATGACCGACCAGACATCGCGTTTTTTTCTTTCCATCATTTACCTCCGCGCCGTCTGTCAGCGGATCAGGTCGTTGACAACGCCGGTCAGCAGGTTATCGGTGCCTTCGGCATTGAACAGGTTGACCTTGTCGGTATTGATGTTGAGCGAGATCTCGGCGCCGGGGGTCAGGGTGTCCTCAATGGTGGACTCCTGAATGATCTACGCTTCCTCGCCGGTCTCCATGGTAACAAAGTAGTGGGTGTTGAGTCCGAGGAACACGGCGTCATCCACCTTGGCGCGGATCAGACCCGCGGAAGCGTCACGGCTGAGCAGCAGCTCTTCGGGACGCAGGGAGATAATCACATCCTGCTCCTTGGCGCATTCGGGGCGCACGTTATGGATGGCCACCTTGTTGCCGTTGGGCAGCACCACCATGGTCTGACCGTTTTCGATGACCATCTTGCCCTGCATTTGGTTGGAGCGGCCGATAAAGTTGGCCACAAACAGGTTGGCGGGGCGCTGATAGAGGTTTTTGGGCGTGCCCACATGCTGAATGACGCCGCCGTTCATAACGGCAATGCGGTCGGATACCGCCATGGCTTCTTCCTGATCGTGGGTAACATACACGGTGGTGATGCCGACATCGTGCTGGATGTGCTTGATGACGGTACGCATCTCCACGCGCAGCTTGGCGTCCAGGTTGGAAAGAGGTTCATCCATCAGCAGCACCTGCGGCTCAATGCACAGGGCACGGGCGAGGGCGACACGCTGCTGCTGACCACCGGACAGGCGATCGGGCATGCGGTCGGCCAGACCGTCGATCTGCATCAGCTTCAGGAAGCGGTCCGCCTGCGTGTGGATCTGGCTTTTGGGCATATGCTTGTTGGTCAGACCGAATTCCACGTTCTTGCGCACGGAATAGTGCGGAAATACGGCATAATTCTGGAATACCATACCAATGTTGCGGCGGGAAGGATCGAGATCGTTGATGCGGGTCTCGTTAAAATAAAAATCGCCGCCCTCGATGCTGTTAAAACCGGCAATCATGCGCAGCAGCGTGGTCTTGCCGCAGCCGGAAGGTCCGAGCAGTGTGAAGAATTCGCCCTCACGGATATCCAGGTTCAGATCGGGAATGATCACATTGCTGCCATATTTTTTCAGCGCGTGCTGAATGCGGATATTGACGCTCATAGCCGTATACTCCTTTTTTATGGACGTTTCACCGTGAAATGCTTTAAAATTGCGAACATGGATGCTTAAATAGTAGCATTCATTTACCATTTTGTCAATAACTACGCCCCAAAATATGTGGAGCCGTGGAAAACACCCCTTGAAGTATCAAACCGTTCACTGGTATAATAGACCGACCGGAAACGCCGGAAAAGGAGTCTGAAATGACAAAAAAGATATTGCTGATCTACACCGGAGGCACCATCGGCATGACCGCCACCGCAAACGGCTACGCGCCGCAGAAGGAAGCGTTTCATCAGCTGCTCCACAGCATGCCGGGGCTCAATGCCGATGTAATGCCCGAATGGGATATTATCGATATGGACCCGCTGCTCGATTCCGCCAATATGACGGCGCACGAGTGGAACAAGATCGGCGGCATGATCGCCGACCATTACGAAGCCTATGACGGCTTTGTGGTGCTGCATGGCACCGATACCATGGCGTATACCGCCTCCGCCCTGTCCTTTATGCTGGAAAACTGCCGCAAGCCCGTTGTGCTGACAGGCGCGCAGATTCCCCTGTGCGAGGTGCGCAGCGATGCTCGCGACAACCTGCTCACCGCCATGCTGATCGCCGGCGAAGGCGTGGTCAAAGAGGTCTGCCTGTACTTCGGCGGCAGCCTGCTGCGCGGCAACCGCGCCACCAAATTCTCCTCCGATGGGCTCATCGCCTTCATCTCCCCCAACTATCCGCTGTTGGCGGAAGCCGGCATCAGCATCAAATACAACACTTCGGCACTGCTCAAGCCCCAGCGCGGTCCCTTCCGTCTGCGCCGCATGGACGATGTGCCCATCGGCGTACTCAAGATTTTCCCGGGCATCCAGTTTGAGCTGTTTGAAGCCATCATGACTGAAAAACTGCGCGGCATCGTCATCGAGACGTTCGGCGCCGGCAACATTCCCGGCAGCGGCACGGCATTGCTGCCCATCATCCGCCGCGCCTACGCCAACGGCACCGTGCTGACCGTCTGCTCCCAGTGCCCGCAAGGCGCGGTCGCCCTCGGCGCGTATGAGACCAGCACAGCGCTCAAAAACGCGGGTGCTGTCAGCGGCTATGACATCACCACCGAGGCGGCGGTGACCAAGCTCTACTATCTTTTCAGCTGCGGTTTTGATACCGACAGCGTCAAGCATCTGATGGAAAGCAATCTGCGCGGGGAGATGACCCGCCGCGACGCTTCGGAGGAAAAATGAACGACTCCATTATCGTAAAAGGTGCCCGGCAGCACAACCTCAAAAACGTCTCCGTCACGCTGCCTCGCAACAAGCTGATCGTTTTCACCGGTCTGTCGGGCAGCGGCAAAAGCAGCCTTGCCTTTGATACCATTTATGCCGAGGGACAGCGCCGCTATGTGGAAAGCATGTCCTCCTATGCCCGTCAGTTTCTGGGGCAGATGGACAAGCCCGAGGTCGACTCCATCGAGGGGCTTTCCCCCGCCATCTCCATCGATCAGAAAACAACTGCCCGCAACCCGCGTTCCACCGTGGGCACCGTGACCGAGATCCACGATTATTTAAGGCTTCTGTACGCCCGCACAGGCATTCCGCACTGCCCCACCTGCAGACGGTAGATCCGCCGTCAGAGCGTGGATGAAATCGTGGAGACCGTTCTTTCCTGGCCGCAGGGCTCAAGGCTTTTGCTGCTCTCCCCCGTGGTGCGTGCCCGTAAGGGTGAACACATCAAGCTGCTGGAGCAGGCGCTGAAGGACGGCTTCCTGCGTGTGCGCATCGACGGCGAAATGTACGAGCTGGATGATCCGCCCAAGCTGGACAAGCAGAAGAAGCACACCATCGAGATCGTGGTGGACCGCCTCATCCTGCGCCCCGATATCCGTCAGCGCCTGACCGACAGCATCGAAACTGCCATGAAGCAGAGCGGCGGTCTTGTCACCGTCATGCTGGCGGACGGCAGCATGGAAACGCAGTTTTCCCAGAATTACGCCTGTCCCGAATGCGGCGTCAACATCGAAGAACTGACGCCCCGCATGTTTTCCTTCAACAATCCCTACGGCGCCTGCCCGCATTGCAGCGGTCTGGGCGTGATGATGAAGATCAGCGAGGACCTGTGCATCCCCGACCGCAGCCTGTCTCTGGCACAGGGAGCCGTCAGCTGCATGGGCTGGAGCAGCGGCAGCGAAAGCAGCATGGCCGCGGGCATGTTCCGCGGTCTGGCGGAGCGCTACGGCTTCAGCATGGATACGCCTGTGCGCGACCTGCCCCCCAAGGCGCTCGAGGTCATCCTGTACGGCACCAATGGCGAAAAGATCGATGTCAGCTACGATTCCATCCACGGTCACGGCGTGTACAAGACCGCCTTTGAGGGCGTCATTCCCTCCATGGAGCGCCGCTACCGTGAAACGCAGAGCGACAGCATGAAGGCGGTCTACGAAGAGTACATGACCACCATGCCCTGCCCCGAATGTCACGGCATGCGCCTCAAAAAGGAAGCGCTCGCCGTCACGGTGGGCGGCAAAAACCTTGCCGAACTCAGCGATATGAACATCCGCAAGGCCCGTGATTTTCTGACCGCACTGGAGCTGGATGCCACCCGCACCATGATCGCGGGACCTATCCTCCGCGAGGTGGACAGCCGTCTGGGCTTCTTGTGCAACGTGGGTCTGGAATACCTGACGCTCTCCCGCGGCGCTGCCACCCTTTCGGGCGGTGAGGCGCAGCGCATCCGCCTTGCCACGCAGATCGGCAGCGGCCTCATGGGTGTACTGTATATTTTGGATGAGCCCAGCATCGGTCTGCATCAGCGCGACAACGCCCGCCTGCTGGCCACCATGCAGCGGCTGCGTGATCTTGGCAATACGCTCATCGTGGTCGAACACGATGAAGAGACTCTCCGTTCCGCCGATTATGTGGTGGATATCGGTCCGGGGGCGGGCATCCACGGCGGCAACATCGTCGCCGCAGGTACGGTCGAGGAGATCATGAACACCCCCGGCTCCATCACCGGCGATTATCTGGCAGGACGCCGCGTCATCGCCGTACCCGAAACCCACCGCGTTCCCACCGGCTGGCTGACCGTCCGCGGTGCCCGCGAACACAACCTCAAAAACATCGATGCCGCCTTCCCGCTGGGCGTTTTCTGCTGCGTAACGGGCGTTTCCGGCAGCGGCAAGAGCAGTCTGGTCAATGCCATCGTGCACAAAACGCTGGCAAGGGATCTGAACCGTGCCCGTACTGTGCCCGGCGAATGCGACGGCATCGAGGGCATGGACCGGCTGGATAAGATTATCTGCATCGATCAGAGCCCCATCGGGCGCAGCCCGCGCAGCAACCCCGCCACCTATACCGGCTTGTTCGATATCATCCGCAAGGTGTTTGCGCAAACGCCCGAAGCCAAGGTCCGCGGCTACAAGGAGAACCGCTTCTCCTTCAACGTCAAGGGCGGCCGCTGCGAAGCCTGCTCCGGCGATGGCGTGCTCAAGATCGAAATGCACTTCATGCCCGATCTGTATGTGCCCTGCGAGGTCTGCGGCGGCAAACGCTATAATTATGAAACGCTGCAGGTCAAATACCGCGGCTACAGCATCTCGGACATATTGGAAATGACCATCGAGGACGCCATGGGCGTGTTTGAAGCCTTCCCGCAGATCATGTCCCGTCTCAAAACGCTCAGCGAGGTCGGTCTCGGGTACATCAAGCTCGGTCAGCCCGCCACCACCCTGTCGGGCGGCGAGGCGCAGCGTGTCAAGCTGGCGACCGAACTGAGCCGCCGCACCACGGGACGCACACTCATCCTGCTGGATGAGCCCACCACGGGACTTCACACCGATGACGTCAGCCGCCTCATCCACATTCTGCAGCGTCTGACCGATGCGGGCAACACCGTGCTGGTCATTGAGCACAACCTGGATGTCATCAAAACCGCCGACTATGTGCTCGACCTCGGTCCCGAGGGCGGCGACAAGGGCGGTCAGATCGTCGCCGCGGGCACGCCCGAGCAGGTAGCGGCTGTCGAAGGCAGCTACACCGGTCAGTACCTCAAAAAGATCGGCATCACACCTCAGGCATAATGGTTTCATCAGAATAACCAACAACAGAAAGGGCAATCATCATGAATTCCTTCAGTGAAGAACTGCTGTCCGCACGCAAAGCAAAAAACATGACGCAGGAGCAGCTGGCTGCTGCGCTCAACGTCACCCGTTCTACCGTGTCCCATTGGGAAAACGGCCGTAATGAGCCCGATCTGGAAACCCTTCAAAAGATCTCTTTGCTGCTGGAAACCACCTTTTCCGTGCAGGTAACCCCCGCTGCCGAGGCAGCGCCTGCCGCTGACCGTGAACAGCTGGTCAGGAAGAACAAGCTTCTCAAAATAATGGCCGCCATCATCGCTCTTTTGCTGATCGTGATCGTCGTCCTCATTGCCTGCGGTATCCTGCCGACCGGCAGCAAGCCCGTCAACGAGCCCGCCGCCTCTGCCGATGCCGCGCCGCTTGCCGTCACCCCCATCATGCCGCCCAAAGCCGAGACCATCGAATGGTACTCCTCCGCCTGTCTGCCGACGGAAGGCATGCCTTTTGTCATGATCCAGTTCAACGAAAACCCGCTCCGGGCTATCAACAACGCTGATTTGTTCCCCGATGGACCCGGCTGGTTCTACACCACCTACCTGACCGAAACCAACGGCAAACCCTTTACGATCACCCACCTTCGTCTGGTGAATTTTATGGATATCAAAAATGATATCTTCGACTATGACGGTGACACCGTTTCCGGTTGGTTTGGCAGCAGCACCCTTCCCCCGCGCGAGCAATTTGCCTTCAACGGCGGCTTCCCCATGGTGCCCGAAATCAAGGGTATCGGCTTCTGCCTGACTGGCAGAGCCGAAGACGGTACCGAAATGGAATTCCATGCCTATCTCCCCCTGCTGCAGGAAGTAGCCGAATAAACCCCTTCAGACCCCTTAGGGGGTCTTTTTTTGTGCATTTTTAACGTTGATACGTTTTGTATCGTCCAAAAAGGCATATGTTACGCATCGTAACTAGTGATGCCGCACCTCCGCCTTTATAATGAAGAAGGAAATTCACATGAAAGAAGGGAGGGCCATGCTGTATCTCGGCTGGATCGCGGCGGCGTTCATGGCAGGCGTCATCGTTTCGCAGCGACGCCGCAATCATCGACCCGGGCTGCGTGAACGCAGCGAATCAACAGATTCCTTCGCGGGGCTGAAATATGACGAGGTCGCCGAGCACTTCGGCAGTTTGCCGTGCATGACCGTGCGGCGTGCAAACGGCACCGTGCTGCATCGGTGGCAGCAGGGCAGATATGCCATTGCGCTGCTGTTTGATTCCGCCTCCGTCTGCCTCGGCGTGGAAGAAGAAAAAACACAAACAAGAAAGGAACCCCATGTATGAACTATGATCTGATTGACAAACTCAAATCCCTGTGGAGTAGGCGGCTGATTAAACCGCTTCAGCGGAACGGCGTGCCCTACAGCATCACGGAGCTGTTGCAAGAAACCGGACCGTTTGCACTTGCTTCCGGTCTTCTTCTGCTGCTTTCCTTCATTGCCATGCTGCGCAGCAAAAAGACGCACAGCGGCGCTTCCAGATGCTTCACCATCCTGTTTGGTCTGGGAGCGATCCTTTCCGCGGTCGTCTGGGGCATGTTCTGGTACTCCCTGAGCACAAAGGCATGGCTGGTCATCGGTATGGTCGCCCTTCTCGCGCTCATTTTTATGGTGATTTCCTGCAAAAAGAAGTCTGACACCGACAAAAGCGAAAGCATCACCGCCGCTTCCGCCGCAGCTTCTTCCGCTGCTCATGCCGTCGGCGATACGCTGAAAGCAACCGCGGCTTCCGCAACCGCTGTCGCTAAATCGGGCATCTCTTCCTTTAAAGCCACCATGGAACAGGCGATCGCGGACAGCAACGTCGAGATCGCCGGTGTGATGGGCTATGAAAACGATGAAAGTGATGCCGCTGCCTTTGTACAGGATGATGAAGCCCTTGCTTCCATCAAGGCGCTGTTCGAACTCAAGCAGCAAAAGATCATCACCGAAGCCGAGTTTGAAGCAAAAAAAGTCGAACTGCTGAACCGCATCTGATTGACAGGAGGACAAAACATGTTTGGTATTGTATTGATTTCGATCGTTGCAGCCCTGCTGACCGGTGCAGCCAAGTGGCGCATTTTTCAAAAGATGGGTTTTGAAGGCTGGAAAAGCCTCATTCCCTTCTACAATGACTATCTGATGTTCAAGGGCGTATACCACAAACGGATGCTCTTTTTTTATTCATTTAACAGGTGAAAAGACATATTCA
>JAKSQG010000024.1 GCA_024404275.1 Clostridia bacterium
CGCTGCTGATGTGCTTGCTGCTGCTGGCAGGGATGACGCCCGCGTTTGCGCTGACCTATGATGAACTGCTGCAGAAGGCAGCGGCGTATGAAGCAGCGGGGGATTATGAAAAGGCGTTTGCCAGCTATCAGTTGGCGGTGCGTGTGGACGCGAACGCTCCGCAGGCGCATGTGGCGGAAGGATTGCTGCGGCTGAAGCTCGGACAGGGGGAGAAAGCCATTTTGTGCGCGGATGCGGCGCTGGGCATCGACCCGACGCTGCCGCATGCGTGGGTGCTTCGCTGCAGGGCGGATGCCGTGCTGGGCGATGTCGAAGCGGCGGAGAACGATATGCTGATGGCCGACATCTGCGAGGCGGACATGACAGACTGCGTGACCGACCTGGCCATGATGTACAGCGCGAACGGGCAGCCCGAAAAGGCGGCGGAATGGTTTGCGAAGGCAGCGTTTGACACGCTGGACGATGCGCAGCGGACGGCTTATCTGAAAGCACTGGTGGCTTCGGGACGGCGGGATCAAGCGGTCGCGCTCGGACTGTGCAGGGAAACGATGCACAATGAAAAACTGGACGCGGACTTTGAAGCGGATCGGCTGGTGCTGGTGGAAACGCAGACGCTGCCTGCCGAAATATCGCCATCCGATTTCGTGGTTACGCAGGCACTGCTGGATGCCGCAGGTCAAGGCATGACCCTGGAGGAATACGAGGCACAGCTGAAGGAGCTTGAAGCTTACTCATTGAGGACGGAAGTTGTTTCGCTGTCGCCAACGGGAAAAAGCGGCATTCTGATGGCGAATGGAACGGTGGCATCGTTCTTTGAGGAAAAGTATCACATCCTGTATCCGGCGTATGACAAAGGCGTGGAGGATGAATACGGCAACCTCGAGTATGTGTTTGAAAAGTTTGTACAGAGCGGCAATATCGAAAACCTGATTGGAAAGGAAGGGGTGCAGTATTCACCTGACGGCCGATACGCGGTCATTTTGAACGAGCAAATGACATTGGAAAAAATGAATTTTGTGCTGGACCCCATTCTGATCGATCTGTCCACGGGGGAGATGATCCTGACGGAGACCGGCGCGCGAAAGATTACCAAAGAAGGCAGTGCGATTACAACCGGCACGTTTTCCGCGGATGGACGGTATTTTTATTATTTGTTGTATGGTACTTTTGAAAATGTCGCAAGCCACACACGGTTGATGCGGTATGATCTGACAGAGCGAAAAACAGAGGTGTGCAGGATCAATCCCGACTGGATGTGGACCTATCTTCCACAGTTGGCTGAAGTGGAGGACGGCAGCCTGTTTGTGCTGAATGATTCATACAAGAATGATCTTCCCGCGGGCATCATCCGCTACTGGCAGGAGGCGGACGGGAAATGGACATACGAGCGCCGTGACCTGCCTGTTCCCTCTAAGGAATATCTGCCGCGGCAGATGAGCTATTCCGCCAATTCGGGGTATATGCTGACAAGTGGTCGGGTAGGACAGCTGGACAACGTGCTGCTTCAGGTGATAACGCCCGAGAATGAGTGGAATGGTCTGGATCGGTTTATTGCTCTTTCGAAGGAAACAAATGAGGTTGAGGTCTTTGCGGCGGAAGAGCTGATGAGCCGACTGAAAGAAGAAGCGACGGTCAATGTACAGAACGGTACGGTTTTGTTGCCGTATCAAGCGCATTTCAATGTAACAATGTCGCCGGATGGACACTATGCGCTGATTGCCGCATATAATAATGGTGAAGTGCACCTGTTTATGCTGCGGCTGGAAGACCTTGTTGTGCGTGAAGTGAAAGGCGTAGACAGCAATATGATCCATTTGGGTGAATGGGCAAGCGGAAGCCGTCAATGCGTGGAATGGAACGGGGAGACGCTGCTTATTCGCACCAAGGAGGGTATGCGGAACTATCGGTTCGAATAAGTTGATCTGTTAACAATAACAAGAGGGAAAAGAGCATGAAGACTCGAAACCTGAAGCGGAATACGGCATGGCTGATGTGCCTGTGCATGGCGCTGAGCTGCGCCCTGTATGGCGAATGGTATGAAGCCGGGCTTCCAAAGAAAGCTGATGCAACTTTTCCCCCAAGCTGATGACTTCTGTCCATCCGAAGAACTGTTCAAAATTTGATTCTGACCGAATGAGAAAAGAGGATAAGACAATGGAAAAGATCGTAATCAGTACCCCTAAGGCTCCTTCTGCTATCGGTCCCTATTCTCAGGGAATCGTGGCCAATGGGATGGTGTTTGTTTCCGGCTGCCTGCCCATTGATATGGCGACCGGAAATCTCAGTACCGGCGATATCGCCGAACAGACCCGGTGCTCGATGAAAAATGTGGCGGAGATTCTGAAGGAAGCGGGAAGTAATCTTGACAAGATCGTCAAGACGACCATCTTTGTCAAGGATCTGGCGAATTTTGCGGCGATCAATGCCGCTTATGCGGAGTTCTTCACGGCTGCCCCCCCGGCACGTGCCTGCGTACAGGTGGCTGCGCTGCCCAAGAATGCGGAGCTTGAAATCGAAGCCATTGCGCTGGTCTGACGGAAGGACATATGGATTTCTGAAAACAATAAGGAACGCCTGCCGGGTTGTCCCCCGGCGGGCATTTTTTGCTTGCAAACAGGGGCGCAAACGCTTAAAATAAAAGGGAATAAGTTGTCGGGGAACAGTATGGAACGTTGTTTTATTTTTGCGGCGGGGACGCTGTTTGAACTGCATGAGAGACCCGAAAAGGGCGATCTGGTGATCGCTGCCGATGCGGGGTATCGCTACTGCCTGCAGGAAAAGATCGATCCTGATCTGATCATGGGGGATTTTGACTCAATGGAGCAGCCTGCCAACGGAACAGTGCTGAAGTTTCCTGTCGAAAAGGACGATACCGATACCATGCTGGCGGTGCGGGAAGGGCTGAAGCGCGGCTGCAGCAGCTTTTATATTTACGGCGGGACGGGCGGTAAAAGGCTGGATCATACGCTGTCCAACCTGCAGACACTGGCATTCATCCGCAAGAATGGCGCGCATGGCTATTTGTACGATGATCATTTTGTGTATACCGTGCTGGAAAACGAGACCTTTACCATCAAAAAAACGGTGGAATGGGGACTGCTTTCGCTGTTCAGCATGGGCAGAACGGCAGAAAATGTTTGTATCGAAGGCGTACAGTATCCCGTAAAGGGGCTGACGCTGGGATGCGATTTCCCCATCGGCTGCAGCAATCATATTCTGGAGGATAAGGCAGTCATCAGCGTGGGTGAAGGTCCGCTGCTGGTTGGCTGGGAGCTTGAATAATTTTCGGAGGATACTGTTAAAATGGCATTTCACTTTTTTGCATACATGAACCGCATGAGATACATTCGCCGTTGGGGTCTGATGCGCAATACCAAGGGCGAAAACGATATGGAGCATGCATTCCAGACGGCAATGCTGGCGCACGGCATCGCAATACTTGGAAATCTTCGCTACGGACGCAATTATGACGCCGAGCATATCATGGCGATGGCCATGTATCATGATGCCAGCGAGGTCATTACGGGCGACCTGCCTACGCCCATCAAGCATAACAATCCGCTGATCAAAACGGAATTCCACCGTTTGGAGAACATGGCGCGGGAAAGATTGCTGACCATGCTGCCCGAGGATATGCGCGGCAGCTATCAGGATCTGATCAATGCCGATGAAAGCACCGCCGAGTGGCGTATCGTCAAGGCGGCGGATAAAATGAGCGCTTACATCAAGTGCCTGGAAGAAAAAAAGGCCGGCAACTCCGAATTTGAAGATGCCGGTGACAGTACATATGAATCTATCCGGCGCATTGATCTGCCGGAGGTGCAGGATTTTGTGGATGAGTTCATCCCGGGCTTCGGGATGTCGCTGGATGAGATCTCCCGCACGTAATCAGAGCGAGAAGCCGCCATCCACCGTCAGTGTCTGACCGGTGATGAAGGAGGCTTCCGGGCTCATGAGGAAGGCGGCCGCGGCGGCGATATCCTGCGGTGTGCCGAGACGTCCAAGCGGAGTTTCTTCGGCAAGGGATTGCTTTTCCTCATCGGAATAGACGGCCATCATGTCGGTTTCGATGCAGCCGGGGGCGATGCAGTTGACACGCACACCGGAAGGACCGACCTCCTTGGCCAAAGAACGGGCAAAGCATTGCAGGCCTGCTTTCGCGGCGGAATAAACGCTTTCACAGGAGGCACCGACTGTGCCCCACATGGAAGAGGTCAGCAGGACCGCGCCGCGGCTTTCACGCAGATGGGGCAGGGCAGCCTGAACACAAAGCATGGCGCCGCGCAGATTGACGGACAAAAGACGATCCATATCGGCAAGCGGCATCTCTTCGGTGAGACCTGTCCAGGCGATGCCGGCATTGACGATGAGCGCGTCGAGGTGCTTCCAGCGGGTGATAAATGCACCCATCATGGAGGCGATGGCGTTGGGGTCTGATACATCACAGGGAATGGCTTCAGCGCCTGTCTCTGCAGCAAGCGCCTGCGCTTTTTCGGCACTGCGGTGATAACAGAAGGCGACCTGATAGCCTTCACGGGTAAAACGGCGCACCATTTCGGCACCGATGCCGCGGGAAGCGCCGGTAATGAGCATGGTTTTCATGATGAATCCCTCCGTGCGTATTATAAGGCAAAGCGGCGGAGCGGTCAACGGGGAAAGGAGCACCTATGCCTGACAGAGAATTGCTGGCACGCCTGCTGCCGGGCAGAAGAATACTGGCGGCGGAAGTGACGGGATCTACCAATCGGGATGCGAAAGCTTTGTGGTTGGAGGACGGGCAGAGAGGCGACCTGGTCATCGCCGACCGTCAGACAAGCGGCATCGGTCGAAAGGGACACAGCTTTGCCTCGGAAGAGGGCGGTCTGTACATGACCCTGCTGCTCAAGGAGAATCTGCCTGCGGGGCTGGTGACCTGTGTGGCGGCGGTGGCGGTGCGCCGGGCTGTGAAAACGGTCATGGGCATTGAGACCCGCATCAAATGGGTCAACGACCTGCAGAAGGACGGGCTGAAGGTGTGCGGCATCCTCTGCGAGGCCATGTGGAGCGGAGACGCGCTGCTGGGGCAGGTGTGCGGCATCGGGCTGAACTTGTATCGAAAGCATTTTGAACCCGAACTGGAAAAAATTGCGGGTTCCCTGCGACCGGGTGAGGAAAGACCCGGTGAAAAAGAACATCTGGCGGCGGAGATCGTCAAGGGGCTGCTGGAGGGTTTGGAGCATCCGCAGGAATGTATGCGGGAATACAGCGAGCATTGCCTGACACTGCAGCAGCGGGTCTGTTGGCAGCAGGAGGGCGAAAGCTTTGAGGGGCTGGCAGAGGCTGTGACGGAAACCGGTGGGCTGATGGTGCGGAAAGATGACGGACAGATGGTCATTCTGGATGCGGGAGAAGTCAGCGTCCGCACGACAAAATAAAGGAGAGCATCCGATGAAGAAAAAGATCGCTTTGCTGCTGGCGGCGCTGCTGCTGGTGACCGGTACCGCGTTTGCCGCAGGCAGTTTTCAAAACCGCCTGAAATACGGCCCTTTGCAGACCTATGACAATATGGTTTTTGATTACAGCATCGGCGTGTACAGCGGCTTTTATATGCTGTCGGATGAGTATACGGCAGAGATGATGGCGGGATATGGCGAAGGCGAGGACGCGGATGAAATCTATGACTTGCGGGTGTGGATATCCTCTGATTATGCGTATCAGCTGGAGGTGCAGGTGAAGGAAAAGACCTATGCCTCCTTTGAGGAAGAGATTGCCCGTGCACCTGAATACTATGACATCATCAAGGACGGATATGCCGAGGAGAATCAGCTGAAGCAGCTGCACGAGGGCATTGTGCGCGATCTGCCCACGGGGCGCATGCTGGAGATGGCGACTTCCTATGTGCTGGACGGAGCATCGATTATTTCGGTGTATTATGATTACTATGCCGATGACTGTGAGTATATCGTGGCCCTGTTGGCGGTAAACAAGAGTTATGAGGAAGCACAGGCACTGCTGGATGAGGTGGCGCAGACCATGATCATTTCGCATGGAGAACAGTACGTATGAGCGCGGCGGTGTATGATTTTGACGGGACGCTGATCCCCGGGGACAGTATCATCTGGCTGGCGTTGTATGCGTATCGCCATCATGCGCTGTCGCTTGGAGGACTGCTGAAAACAGGTTGGACGGGGCTTTGCTACAAGCTTGGTGTTTTGTCAGAGGATCAGTCCAAAACGATGGGACACGCGTTTCTTGGCCGTATGAAGCAGGCAGACAGGGAACGAATGCTGCAA
This sequence comes from Clostridia bacterium, assembly GCA_024404275.1. Lineage (GTDB taxonomy): Bacteria > Bacillota > Clostridia > Christensenellales > Aristaeellaceae > SFMI01. The sequence goes on from JAKSQG010000024.1 coordinate 6,273, forward strand.
AGCTTTGCGGATGAGCTGATGAAAAAGGTGCGCCCTGAGGCAATGGAGAGCATTGAAAAGCATCGCCGGCAGGGTGAAAAGATCATTCTTTGTACTGCAAGCTGCGAATGCTATATGCGGTATGTGGCGGAGAGACTGAAGGCGGATGTACTGATGTGTTCTTAGAGCAGTGCAGACGGGGGATATCTGCCGCCCAACTGCAAGGGAGAGGAAAAGGTGCGCAGACTGCGGAAATGGCTGAGCGAGAACCCCGGTGAAGAGCTGACCTGCGGCTACGGAGACAGCCCGTCGGATGTGCCGATGCTGCGGATATGCCGTCATGCGGTGCTGGTCAATGCCAAGAAAAAGGCGTTGACGGCGCTGCCTGAAGCAGAAAAAGTATACTGGAAAGAGGTTTGAGCAGATGAAAAAGCTGATGGGTGTGCTGTTGTTTTTGGTGATGACCCTGAGCTGTGCCAGTGCCGGAAACGGCTTTTACTACTCCACCACGCGGGTGACCACGTGCGAGAGCAGCAACAGCATGCTGAACAGGTTTTTTGAATCGGGCGAGCTTTCTGTCACCATTCCGGGACTGGCGGAGGGGCTGGTGCCTCAGGGCGTCAGCTATATTGCCGAGGGCAACCTGATGCTGTTTGCGGGCTATCGCTCCGATAAGGGCGCCAGCGCGTTGATTGCCGTGGATATGGAAACGGACCAGGTGGTGCGCGAGGTGTTTTTGAGAAACGTGGACGGCAGCGTGTACAACGGGCATGCCGGCGGCGTCTGCGTGACGGAAAAGAATATCTTTGTGGCTAACAATCATCATCTGTACCGCATTTCGCTGGAAAAGTTCTTCAGCCTGCAGGTATCCGATACCTGCGCATTTGAGGAAGCAATCCCCGTGCCCAATAATGCCTCCTATTGTGCGTATTATGACGGCGTCCTGTGGGTGGGTGAATTTCAATACGGCAACGATTACAAGACCGACCGCAGCCACCGTATGAAGACCCCTGATGGCTATTATCAGGCGTGGGCATGCGGCTATGTGCTGGATGAAACGCAGGAGAATGAGATCAAAGCCGAGGCGCTGACGGACGGTGACGCCATTCCGGATTATATTCTGGAAACGACAGAACGCATTCAGGGCATCACGGTCAAGGGGGACAGCATCTATCTGAGCCAGTCCTACGGACGTACCAACACCTCCAGCCTGTACCGTTATGACGGTATTTTGCAGAAGGAGGCGGACGGCACAGCGACCGTATCCGAAAAGGAAGTGCCTGTCTGGTTCCTGGATCAGAAAAAGGCACTCAGCGCGGTGCTGTTTGCGCCCAATATGTCGGAGTGCCTGTGTACCGTGGGGGACGCAATCTATGTGCTGTTTGAATCCGGTGCCGAGACCTATCTGAAGGGCGGCTCTGGCAATCCCATGGACCGGGTGTTCAAATTGACGGATTATTGACAAAAAGGAACGGCATCCGGCAGCGGATGCCGCTTTTACGGAGCGGAACGATGAACAAGAACCTTTCGGAGAACGAACTCAGACGCAGCATGCTGCCGATCACGCCGGAAGAGTGTAAACGGCGTGGTTGGGACGCGCCCGATTTTGTGTACGTGGTTGGGGAAGCCTATGTGGATCATCCCTCCTTTGGGCATGCCATCATATCGCGTATCCTGGAAAAAGAGGGATACCGCGTGGCGCTGCTGTGTCTGCCCGACTGGCATGGCTGTGAAGCGTTCAAGGTGTTCGGGCGGCCGAAACTGGGCTTTCTGGTGCCCGCGGGCGTGATCGCCAGCATGGTGAACCATTATACTGCCGCCAAAAGACATCGCAGGAACGATGTTTATGCCCCCGGCGGGAAAGGCGATATGCGTCCGGACCGGGCGGTGACGGTGTACTGCAACCGCATCCATCAGGCGTATCCCGGTGTGCCGATCCTCATCGGCGGCGTGGAAGCTTCGCTGAGGCGTTTCTCTCATTACGATTACTGGGATAACGCGGTGCGCCGCAGCGTGCTGGTGGACAGCGCCGCTACGCTGCTCATGTACGGCATGGGGGAAAAGAGCATCGTGGAGTGTGCGGCGTGGCTTCGGGACGGTATGCCGGCGGAAAGGCTGCGGGACATGCGCGGCATCTGCTACATGAGCAAGACGCCGCCCGATTACGCGACGCTGATCGAAGGGCATGCCGAAGTGGCAAAGGACAAGAAAGCCTATGCACGGGCGTTCATGAAGGAACAGCTGGAGCAGGACCCCATCCGCGGACGGGCGCTTTGCCAGATGCAGGATACGCAGCGGTACGTGGTGCAGAATCCGCCGACGCTGCCGCTTTCGCAAAAGGAACTGGATGCTGTCTATGAGCTGCCGTACACGCGGCAGTTTCATCCCGATTATCTGCCGATGGGCGGTGTGCCGGCACTGGAAGAAGTCAAGTTTTCCATCAGCGCGGTGCGGGGCTGCTTTGGCGCTTGCTCCTTCTGCGCACTGACCTTTCATCAGGGGCGCATCATTCAAAGCCGAAGCGAGGAATCGCTGCTGAAGGAAGCAAAGCTGCTGACGACTTTTCCCGACTTCAAGGGGTATATCCATGACGTAGGCGGCCCGACGGCTAATTTCCGTAAGCCTGCCTGTAAAAAGCAGCTGCAGCATGGCTGCTGCCCGAACCGGCAATGCCTGTTCCCAGAGCCCTGCCCCAATATGGAAGTCAGCCATGAGGAGTTTTTGCACACGCTGAGGCGTATGCGGCAGATTCCGGGTATCAAAAAGGTGTTTATCCGTTCAGGATTGCGGTTTGACTACATCATGGCAGACCGTGACAGACAGCGGGTGATGCGGGAGCTTTGTGCGCATCATATCAGCGGACAATTAAAGGTGGCGCCGGAGCACATTGCCGATCATACGCTGCAATGTATGGGCAAGCCCTGCAACGCGGTGTACGAGGATTTTTGCCGCCAATATGAGCAAGTGAACAGGCAGCTGGGCATGAAGCAGTTCCTTGTGCCGTATCTGATGAGCAGCCATCCCGGCAGCACCATGCGGGATGCCGTTGAGCTGGCGCTGTACCTGAAACGCAAGGGTGTGCAGCCTGAGCAGGTGCAGGATTTTTATCCGACACCGGGTACACTGAGCACCTGTATGTATTATACCGGCATCGACCCAAGGAATATGAAGCCGGTGTATGTGCCTACCACACAGAAAGAGAAGGATATGCAGCGGGCGCTGCTGCAATGGAAGAAGCCGTAGAACTTTGCCCTGATCCGCGAAGCGCTGCGCAATTGTGGTAGGGAAGACCTGATCGGCTACGGTCCCGGATGTCTGGTACAGCCGCCGCGGGGAAATGAAGAGCGTATGATGCGCTCCCGCCCCGGCATTCACAAAAAAAGATAAAAAATACCCCTTGACAGATAATACTATGCGATGTATAGTATTGTTGCCAAGGGGTTATTGCGTTAATGATAATATGAATCCCTTGAGGAGGTTCACACATTGGATAATCAGTTAAAACGCGGTCTGACGGAGGCTTGCATCCTGAAACTGCTGACCTATGGCGATTCCTATGGGTATCAGCTGGTAAAGGATCTGGAAGAAGTGATGGCTGTTTCAGAATCCACCCTGTACCCGGTGCTGCGCCGCCTGGAAGCGGACAGCGCCCTGACCGTGTACACCATGGAGCACAATGGCAGGCTGCGGAAGTATTACGCGGTGACGGATATCGGCCGCAGCCGCATCGGCGATTTCCTTCGCGAATGGGAGGAAGTCATGAAAGTTTATGAGTTTATCAGGAGGGAAAGCAAATGACCAGAGAAGCTTTTCTTGAAGCACTGGAAAACGCCCTGATTTCTATGCAGGAAGAAGAACGTGCCGGTGTGCTGTCGTATTACGACGAAATTCTGCAGGACCGCATGGAAGCCGGCATGAGCGAGGAAGAAGCTGTGCGCTCCATGGAGCCCATTGAGGTGATCGCTGCCCGCGTACTGGACGAGGCAGAGCCTGCGCCGCAGGAGGAAGAAAAACGCGGCAATGGTACAGAGGTGTGCCGTCCGGCGGCGGATTACAACCATGTGATCATCCGTGCGCAGAACCGTGAGGTGCGCATTGAAAGTGCAGTGGATGATACAATCAAAATCCGCTATCAGATCGGCGGCAACGATGTTTTTGAGCTTCATGATGAAAACGGCACGCTGACGCTGGAGCATCAGAACCGCCCCATTGCCAGCTTTGCCAATGAAGCGGCTCCGCAGAACTTTACGCTCGATTCTTTGCTCAAAGGCATTGGCAGCGTACTGAACAGCATCGGTGAATTCGGACGCAATGTGCTGACTTCTGCAGGCATTCTGAGCGATGAGAGCAGCGCCATTGTGCTGACCCTGCCGCGAGCCTTCTGCGGTGCTGTGACGGTGGAAAACCGCAATGCCCGTGTAGTGACGGAGAATATCAACTGCAGCGGCGATGTGCGTGTGGCGACCTCCAATGGGCGTATAACGCTGACCGATGTGGGGGCGGGTTCCATCAGCGCCGTGACTGCCAACGCCCGCGTTGAAATGAGTAATGTGTATGCCCGCTCTTCCCTGGAGGCGATGACCAGCAACGGACGCATCAGCGCGGTGAATGTGCTGTCGGATGTTCAGCTGCGCCTGGAAACCAGCAACGGACAGGTGGAAACCGAATTGATTGATGCCCCGGAGATCCGCATTGCGACCAGCAACGCCGGGGTAAACGGCACGGTCAAGGGAACGCAGAGCCTGTACAGGGTGCATACCCGGGTCTCCAACGGCACTTCCTCGCTGGCAGATACCTTTGCGGGTGAGCGCAGTCTGGATATTCTGACTTCCAATGGCTCTATCAATGTTTCCTTTGCCGAAGAAGAGGCGGAGGAAACGGAGACAGAAGCCGAAGAGGACGTGCAGGAGCATGAGGAAGCCAACGGCTGAAGAAACTGAACGAGGGTGTCTCTTCCGAAAGGAGGGCACCCTCCTTTTTTTACACAAGGGCGTTGCTTGTCAAGGACGGAAAGGTATGCTATAATCCGAAAGACTGCAAGGAGGGGAACGCAAATGCACATCAGACCGGGTGAGGAAAAGGATCTGGATGCCATCGTACAAGTGATTGACACGGCGAGGGCTTTTATGCGTGCGCACGGCAATGCCGCTCAGTGGGTGAACGGTTATCCTTCCCGGGAGCTTTTCGCTGCGGATATGCGCGGCGGGCACTGCTTTGTGGCGGAGGAGAACGGGCAGGTACACGCGGTGTTCAGCTTGTTTGAGGGACCCGATCCCACCTATGCCGTAATTGAGGACGGCGCGTGGCTGAATGACGATGCGTATGTGTGCATCCATCGCATCGGCAGTGACGGCGAATTGCGCGGCGTGCTGCAGGAAGCGGTGCGGTTTGCCGCTCTGAGGGGCATGGACTTGCGGGCGGATACGCACGCGGACAACATTCCCATGCAGAATGCGCTGAAAAAGTGCGGTTTTATCCGCTGCGGCGTAATTTATGTGGATGACGGAACGCCCCGGGAAGCATTTCAGCGCCTGAAAGAAAATAACGTTTGAAAACGATCAACTGAAAAAGACGAAACGCCGTGCCCGAAGGGGAATACGGCGTTTTTGTGCGTCTTGAAAGGAAAATCGTAAACGAGTCCGCATCCTGCAACAAAGGAGGAATACATGCCGTTATATAGGTGAAACAAGACAAAAGGAAGGCTTTTGCAGATGAAAAAGACAATGATGCTGCTGCTCCTGATGCTTTTGCTTTGCGGGGCTGCGATGGCGGAGACAGACGGTTCCTTCTTGCTCCGGGAGGGCGAGACACTGATCACGCAGGAGGAAAAAGAGGCGGCGGTGGCTGTGCTGGCGGAGGAACCCGCGGCGGGCTGTCGCTATCTGCGGATTCAGGAGTCGGACGGCGACACGATCTGCTCGGGACCGCTGCCCGTAAACTACTGGCTGGATACATATCACAGTGGCGACGGGGAGCTTTTACTGAAGACGGTCCAAGGCACAACGGAAATATGCATCGTCATCGTCCATAAGGGACAGGGTCGGTGGGTGTGCGAGGAAGTGGAGCTGTGGCATGAAAGGTGGATGCTTCTGAAGAAAGACGGCATTCAAATGGATGCGTCTGCCCCCGGACGGAATGATGGGGTGGATTATGGTATCTGGCCCATCAATATGCCGATGGGCAAAATGCTGCAGGAGGCGGATTTTTCTTCGCTGCCCATGAGTGAAGAGGGGGCCAGGGAGCTGCTGGATACGGAAAGCTATGCCTATGTGAATAACCGGAATGCCGAAGACCGCCTGCACCTGCGTACGGCGGCGAATCAGTCGGCGGCGTCGCTTGGCAAATTCTATAATCGTACGCCGGTGGTGGTGCTGGAGAAGGGAGAGCAGTGGTCGCTGGTGCGTATCGGTACCGGGGAGCACAGCCTGACCGGGTACATGATGACAGCTTATCTGGCCTTTGGAGAGCAGAAAGCGGCGGTAAGCTGCGCTTTTCCGCAGTTGATGCCCGGGGAGGACTTTTACATCGCACAGAATGGCCCCGCCCTTTATGAAAAGGCGGAGGTTTCCTCTGAAATCATCGGCAGCGCCGGGCTTTATTCGGAGGATCTGATCATTGGCGTTCACGGAGAGGATTGGCTGACCGTGATGACGGAGGATGGACAGGTCGGCTTCTGCCGGGCGAGCGAATTCGGTGAGGGCAACGGCTGAAGATTCGGTGGCCGTAAAAGGATACGCACCTTTTTGCTGTGGAGGGAATCCACTAAAAAAGGTGCGTATTAAAATGCTTTGGGGAGAAAGAATTGATACAAAGATGAGAGAGATGTACTTGACAAGTTAGTTGTGAATAACTATAATGTAAAAGTGTTAGTTAACAATAACTAACTTAAAAACAAGACTGAACTTGAATGACGGAAGGCAAAGGAGGAAAACAAGGTGCCGCTCAGAATGGTAAACATCGGTGAACCTCAGATCATCAAAAGGATCGGGGGGAGTTCCGAGGTGAAAAAGCATCTGGAGAATCTTGGGTTTTGTGTTGGCGGAGAGGTCAGCATTGTCAATGCGCTGGGCGGCAATCTGATCGTCAAGGTAAAGGAAAGCCGTGTGGCGATCAGTAATGAACTGGCTGCGAAGATCATTGTCGAATGATGTAAAGGAGGAAGAGGACAGTATGAAAACGCTCAGGGATGTGGCGATTGGAGAGAATGCCGTTGTTGTAAAGCTTCATGGAGAAGGCGCTGTCAAACGGCGGATTATGGACTTGGGACTGACGAAGCATACCTCCGTCTTTGTCAGGAAGGTGGCGCCGCTGGGCGACCCCATCGAAGTGACGGTTCGCGGCTATGAACTGTCGATCCGCAAAGCGGATGCCGAAATGATCGAAGTGGAATAAGCCGGTTTGGCCGGTTTTTTTCAGGGACAACGGTTAGATACAACTAATTATTGAGCATCAAAAGCGGAAAGGAAGAATATGAGTATACGAATTGCACTTGCCGGCAACCCGAACAGCGGCAAAACAACGTTGTTCAACGCATTGACCGGTTCCAATCAGTTTGTGGGCAATTGGCCCGGCGTGACCGTCGAAAAGAAGGAGGGCCGCCTCAAAAAGCACGAGGATGTGATCATTACCGACCTGCCCGGCATCTATTCTCTTTCTCCCTATACACTGGAGGAGGTCGTGGCAAGAAATTATCTGATGGATGAACGCCCCGCTGCCATCCTGAACATCATTGACGGCACCAATCTGGAACGCAACCTGTATCTGACCACACAGCTGACGGAGCTGGGGATCCCCGTGGTGATCGTTCTCAATATGATGGACATCGTCCGCAAAAACGGCGACCAGATCCGCACACAGGAGCTTTCAGCCAAGCTGGGCTGTAAGGTTGTGGAGATCTCTGCCCTGAAAGGGATGGGCGTCATGGAGGCAGCGGAAGCGGCGATTGACGCGGCGAAGAACACCAAAACCCTTCCCATGCACACCTTTTCCGGCCCGGTTGAGCATGCGCTGGCGCACATTGAGGAAGCAGCGGTGCATGATCTGCCTGAGGAGCAGCAGCGTTGGTACGCAATCAAGGTGTTTGAACGTGATGACAAGGTGATGGCAGCCCTGTCTATCCCCGAAACGACGCTGCAGCACATTGAGAGCGATATCGTGGCAGCGGAGAAAGAGATGGAGGATGATGCGGAGAGCATCATCACCAACGAACGGTATATTTACATCGCCGAAGTTATCAAACTGTGCTATAAAAAGAAAAATCAGGGAAGGCTGTCGGTTTCGGATAAGATCGATCGGGTGGTGACAAACCGCTGGCTGGGTCTGCCCATTTTTGCGGTGATCATGTTCCTGGTATATTGGATCGCCATGGTGGGTCCGGGCGCTATGCTGACCGATTTTACGAACGATAAAATCTTTGGGGATGGATTCCATGTCGGCAGCGACGGCGGCTATGAGGAAGCGGCCGAAGCTTATGCTGAGGCCTTGGCCATCGTCGAAGGCTATGATGCCTATGTGGAAGAGAACGGCGCTGCCCCGACCGGTGATTCTTCCTATGTAGTGGAGGATGAGGAAACGCTGGAACAGGTAGCGGAGACAGCGACCCCGTAGGACTATGAGAACGCGAAGAATACGCTGGAGGAGATGGGGGAGGAGCCCGATCCGTCGGACTACGGCACCTGGGTGCCCGGCATTCCGGTGCTGGTGGAACGCGGGCTGGACGCTTTGAACACCTCTGAGGTACTGAAGGCACTGATTCTGGATGGTATTGTGGCAGGCGTTGGCGCAGTGCTGGGCTTTGTTCCGCAGATGCTGGTGCTGTTCCTGCTGCTGGCCTTTTTGGAGGCCTGCGGTTACATGGCGCGCATTGCTTTTGTGCTGGACCGTGTTTTTCGTAAGTTCGGCCTTTCCGGCAAATCGTTTATCCCGATGCTGATCGGCACCGGCTGCGGCGTGCCCGGCATCATGGCCAGCCGAACCATTGAAAACGAGCGTGACCGCCGTATGACGATCATGACCACCACCTTTATTCCCTGCGGCGCAAAGGTGCCGTTTATTGCCATGATCGCCGGTGCCATCTTTGGAGGGGCGGCCTGGGTGGCAACCTCTGCGTACTTTATCGGCATGGCGGCCATCATCATCTCCGGCATCATGCTGAAGAAGACCAAAATGTTTGCCGGTGACCCTGCTCCTTTCGTAATGGAACTGCCTGCCTACCATTGGCCGACCCCGGGCAATGTACTCCGTTCCATGTGGGAACGCGGTTGGTCCTTTATCAAAAAGGCGGGAACGATCATTCTGCTGTCTACCATCGTGGTGTGGTTTACCAGCTTCTTTGGCTTCACGGAGGAAGGCTTCCGTATGCTGGGCGAGGAGGAGCTGCATCTTTCCATTCTGGCGTCTATCGGAAATTGCATCGCCTGGATCTTTGCTCCGCTGGGCTGGGGTACCTGGCAGGCGGCCGTGGCGTCCATTACCGGCTTGGTTGCCAAGGAAAACATCGTTGGCACCATGGGTATCCTCTATGGCAGCGGCGATCTGACTGCCTGGCAGGCACTCGCTCAGGCCTTTAACAGCGTGACGGGTTATTCCTTCCTGGTGTTTAATCTGTTGTGCGCGCCTTGCTTTGCCGCCATCGGTGCCATCAGGCGCGAGATGAACAACGGGAAATGGACAGCTTTTGCCATTGCCTATCAGTGCGGCTTTGCCTATGCGATCGCGCTGATGATCAATCAGTTTGG
>JAKSQG010000025.1 GCA_024404275.1 Clostridia bacterium
ATTGTCCATCTGCGGAAAGAAAAAAAGCAGGGGAAGTCGGTCTGCGGCTGCGGCGGCAGCTGCACCCACTGTGCCATGGGCTGCTCCTGCCATAAAACAAATGACGAAAAAAGATAAAACAAAAGGAGCTGTTCCGCTGGGAACAGCTCCCTTTGTTTTTTATACCGATCAGCGGTTCAGGGACAGCTTGTGGGCCAGATCGCGGATCTGGGGAATGAAGGCCAGCACGACGCAGATGGCGGTGTCGGGAATCAGGTACAGACCGTTGTAGCCCATGGAGTACACGATGGCGGACTGACCGACAGGGGCGTTCTCCGCAAAGAAGATAACACCGGCGGTGATGGCAACGATGGCACGGGCCAAGGCGCCCACGATGCAGCCGACAGGCAGCGCGTACTGCTTGGGCATTTTGCGGCACAGACCGGCCAGACCCATCACGGCAAAGGCCAGCAGGTAATCCATGACGCCTTCCACGGGAGTCAGCATCCAGAAGCCATCCTGCATCCACTGCACGAAACCATAAGCCAAACCGACGAACAGACCGGGGCCGACGCCGTAGGCATAGGCAAACATGAAGATGGGCAGCATGGAAGCAAGAGTGATGGAGCCACCCTGAGGCATCTTGTAGAGGCGGATGTAGGACAGCACGGAGGCCAGGGCGATGGAGATGGCGGCATTGGCCAGCATACGGGCGGTCCACTTGGTGCGGGAGCCCTTCATGCAGTACAGCACGACGCCAATCACCGCCAGAGCGGCGAGCAGACCCCAAACGGAGGGGAGAATCTTGGCAAACTTAGCAAACATGTAAGTTTACCTCCTTTGTTGAGATCAATTCCAATGGCATGAATAAAGCCGCATTACCATAGGCAATGCGGCACATCAAAAGCACTTTACTCGCATTCCTACGCCGGTATTACCCGGATCAGGTTTGAGGGTTCGAACCTTGGTTCATCTCAGCCGACTTTTGTCAGCACCCCTTGGAATTGTCGTAATTATTATATCAGAAAACGGCCTGATGTCAAGGCATTTTGTATAGGAGGCAGATGAAAAGCCCCCCATCGAAGCGGATGGGAGGCTTTGTGATATCCTTTAGTTGAGGGCGGGGTCGGCGTAGATGATATCATCACGCAGACGGAAAATGGTGGCGCCGCGGGACTTCTGGCAGAAGGCATCCACAAACCAATCGATCTTTTTGTTGGCGTTGAACTGCACGTAGCCGTAGCGGATGCCGTTTTTGCTTTGACCCTTCATGTTGCTGTCGCACCAGGTGACAGTATCGGTCTTGGGGTCATAATCGGCGGTGAAGATCATGCTGTGGGCGCCGACGCCGTAGTAGTAGTTGGCGGACATCTGGAAATAATCGCCCTTCTGCGCCTGTTTCATGAATTCCCGGGCCAGCTTTTGATTTTCCTTTTTGCTGAGCGAGGTATCATAGCGGAAGGTGGCTGCCGCATAGAAGGGGTTGCCGTCCGCGGCACTGATATCCTTCCAAAGGAAGCCATAGGAATAGGGTTTGCACTGATCCTTGGGCAGATTGTCGGGAATGACCAAAGGGGTGTTGGGGTATTCCGCCATGCGGTATTTATCACGGTTCTGATTGAACAGATAGACCGTGAAGTTTTTGCAGACGTAGATATCGCCTGCATAATGAGCGCGCTGGGCTTTGCCCTTCGCGGCGGTATATTTCTGCTCGGCGAGATCGATGATATCCTGAATAAACTGATCGCGAGCCGGATAAGCGGTGACTTCTTCCGCCTGTACGGGCAGAAGGGACAGCGCAAGCAGCATCAGCAGCAGGATGGAAAGCAGCTTTTTCATGGTGATGGAACCTTTCAGCGTGTCCAGGCGGCAAACTCCTCATCGGTGGCAAGCACCTTGTGGGTGCCTTCGGCGGCATGCTCGGTGCCCTTGGCATAATCAATGCCGCTGGAAGCGTAGTCATAGGTGATGGAGGTGCGGTTCTTTTCAATGCCGGGATTGGGATGGGGAATGGCGGACAACAGGGACTTGGTGTAGGGATGGATCGGGTTGGAGAAGATTTCTTCCTTGGTGCCGGATTCCACCATGTAGCCCAGATGCAGCACGCCGATGCGGTCGGAAATGTACTTGACCATGCTCAGGTCGTGAGCGATGAACAGGTAGGCACAGCCGGTTTCATCCTGAATATCCTTCATCAGGTTGACCACCTGCGCCTGAATGGACACGTCCAGAGCGGAAATGCACTCATCGGCAATGATCAGCTTGGGGTTCATGATGAGGGCACGGGCGATGCCGACGCGCTGACGCTGACCGCCGGAAAACTGATGGGGATAACGCTCGGCATGCTCGGGGGAAAGACCGACCTTTTTGAGCAGGTTGCCGATCAGCTCATCGCGTTCCTTTTTGCCGGTGACGCGATGATGGATGTCCAGACCTTCGCCGATGATATCCGCCACCTTTTTGCGGGGATTCAGGCTGGCCATGGGATCCTGGAAGATCATCTGCATTTCGGTGCGCAGCAGGGTACGGGTGCTGTTATCCAGCTTGCCGGTGATGTCGGCGCCGTCAAAGGTGATCTTGCCGCCGGTGGGATTATACAGGCGGATGATGCTGCGGCCGATGGTAGTCTTACCGGAGCCGGACTCACCCACCAGGCCGTAGGTTTCACCGGGATAGATCTCAAAGGAGACGCCGTTGACGGCCTTGACCGTAAAGCTGCGGGAGATGGGAAAGTGCTGTACAAGGTTTTCGACTTTCAGAAGCGGTTCGCTCATATTACTTTCCGGCCTCCTTTCTGGCACGCATGAGGCGGGCTTTCAGCTCTGCGGGCATCTCTACCTTGGGGGCATCGGGATGCAGCAGCCAGGTAGCCGCATAATGGGTCTCGGAGATTTTGAACAGCGGGGGAGCCATTTTTTCGTCGATCTTGAGCGCATAGCGGTTGCGGGCGGCAAAAGCATCGCCGGCAGGCTCATGCAGCAGGTTGGGCGGGCTGCCAGGGATGGAATACAGACGATCGTCATCGGTATCCAGATCGGGCATGGCCGACAGAAGACCCCATGTGTAGGGATGGCAGGGCTCGTAGAAAATCTCCTCCACGTTGCCGACCTCAATGATACGGCCTGCATACATGACGTTGACGTAATCCGCCACCTTGGCGACCACGCCCAGATCGTGCGTGATATAGATGACGGAAAGGTTCATCTTCTTCTGGATATCCTTGATGAGCTCCAGAATCTTGGCCTGAATGGTCACATCCAGGGCAGTAGTGGGTTCATCGCAGATGAGGATATCGGGATCGGCAGACAGAGCGATGGCGATGACGACTCTCTGACGCATACCGCCGGACAGCTGATGCGGATAGTTATTGAAACGCTTTTCGGCATCGGTGATGCCGACCAGCTGCAGCAGCTCCAGCGCGCGGGCGCGGGCGGCTTCCTTGCTCTTGTGCTGATGCAGGATCATGCCTTCCATGATCTGCTTGCCGATGGTCATGGTGGGGTCAAGGCTGGTCATCGGGTCCTGGAAGACCATGGCCAGACGCTGACCGTTGTAGCTTGTACGCAGCTCTTTTTTGGTGAGCTTCAGCAGGTCAACGGTCTTTTCAACATCGTTTTCGGTGTAAGTGTAGAGAATCTCACCGCTGTTGACGGTGGCGTTGGAATCCAGCAGACCGACGGCAGCCTTCATGGTAACAGACTTACCGGAGCCGGACTCACCCACGATGGCGACAGTCTCGCCCTTTTGAAGGTCCAGATTGACGCCGCGGATGGCATGCACGCTGCCGGCGTTGGTGCGGAAGGAGATATCCAGATTTTTGATCTGAAGAATGGTGGCGTTTTGCTGCATTTTCTCTCTCCCTCCTTACATATCTTCCAGCTTGGGAGCCAGCGCTTCACGCAGACCGTCGCCAATGAAGTTGAAGCCCAGCATCAGCAGCGCCAGCACGATAATGGGCGGAATGATCTGATAAGTCAGGGTGGTGATGTTGTTGAAACCATCCGAGATCAAGGTACCGATGGAGCACTCCGGCGGTACGATACCGACGCCGACGAAGCTCAGGAAAGCTTCGGTGAAGATGGCGGTGGGGATGGAGAACATGACCTGCGTGATGATGGGTCCGATGGTGTTGGGCAGGATCTCCTTGAAGATGATGTGACCGTTGCGGGCACCAAGGGTGCGGCTGGCCAAAACATATTCCTGCTCCTTCATTTTGAGCATTTCGGCACGGGCGATCTTGCTCATACCGATCCATTCGGTCAGCAGCAGCGCCACGATGACCAGGCTGATGCCCTTGGCCATAAAGATGGCGAGTACTGACACGATGACAAGGCGCGGGATACTGTTGGCGATCTCAACGATTCGCTGCATGATATTATCTGTCATGCCGCCGAAATACCCCGATATCAGGCCGTAACTCATACCGATGATCATATCAATGATGATGGTGACAAAGGCAATGAGCAGGGAGACGCGGGCACCGTGCCAGACGCGGGTCCACAGGTCACGACCATTATCGTCGGTACCGAAGATGAGCGTCAGGTCGGAGAAGATATCATCGTACTTTTCGCCGGTGACCATCTCATGAATGGCGGGAACACGCGGCGGGATACCGATGGCTTTTTTCATTTTTCCCTTCTCGTTGGGCGCTTTGACGGAGATGTCATACTGATAGCCGGAAAGCATGGGGGCAAAGACAGCCAGCAGGATCATCATGGCAACGATCACAAGACCGACGACCGCACGGCGGTTGCGGAAGAAATGGATGGCAACGCCCTTCCAGTAGCTCTGGGAGGCGAAGTTTTTATCGGTGTTGATATCGCGCTGCTCCAGCAGTTCGAAATCTTCCTTGACGGGAGTGTATTCGTTTTTGACGGAAATATCGCTCATCAACGGGCACCTCCCTTCGCAGAAACACGGATGCGCGGATCGAGCACACCGTAGAGGATATCAACCACCAGCATGACGCCGATGTACAGCGAGGAATACAGAATGCCAAGCGCCAGCACGTAGTTGTAGTCAACGGCTTCGCCGGCAATGGAGTCGACCATCAGCTTGCCGATACCGTTGATGCCGTAGATCTTTTCAACCACCAGCGCGCCGGTGAGCAGATCGACAATGAGGGGAGCAAGCACGGTGACGATGGGGATGAGGGCGTTGCGCAGCACATGACGGCGGATCAGCTGATTGCCGAACAGACCCTTCGACTCCGCCAGACGCACATAATCGCTGTCGATGACCTCGATCATCTCGTTGCGGGTAAAGCGCGCGATGGTGGACATGGTGAACAGGCTCAGGCTGATGACGGGGATGATGGAGGAACGCAGGAACTGCTTGGCGTCAAAGAAATACGGAAGCAGCGGCATCTGATAGGCGAAGTTGTACTGCAAAAAGATCATGAACACATAGCTGGGAACACAGACACCCAGAATGGAAAAGACCGTGCAGAAAGCATCCAGGAATTTGCCGCGGTTCAGCGCTGCGCAGATGCCCAGCAGCAGACCGACGAGGGAGCCGATCACGACCGCGATGCCGCCGATGCGGAAGGAGTTGTTGATACAGGTACCCAGCACCGAGTTGATGGGGGCACCGTAGTACAGCGAGGTACCCTTGCCGAAATCACCCTGGGCGAGGTTGGCCATATAGCGGCCGAACTGCACCAGAATGGGATCATCCAGACCCATTTCGGCGCGCTTCAGCGCAATAGCGGTATCGTTCATACGCTCGGAGGGGAAGGGATTGCCCGGCATGATGCGAACCAGCGTAAACAGCAGGAATACGATGATCAGCAGCGTCAGTGCCGCAAGACCCACTCTTTTGAGGATGTACTTTGTCATAGCTTGCATTAACCCTTTGCTTTCACTTGAGGCAGACCGCCTCATTTATGCGTCGGCATCCCGGCGCATAAATGAAACGATAAACTGGAACAGCAGAGCGGCCTGTTTTCAGGCCGCTCTGCCTATCCTTGATGACGTCGAAGAAGAATTACTTCTTGACGGCGTTCTTGTACACGCGGTTCAGAGCCACGGGATGATACTCGATGCCCTCAACACCGTCGACCACCAGCTTGGCGTTGGCCTTGGTGTACAGAGGAGCGATAACGGCATCTTCCAGAACGAGTCTCTCGGCCTCGTACATGGCAGCCCAGCGGGCGTCATAGTCGCTGATGTAGGCACCGGTGGTGCAGTCGGCGATGATGGCGTCATATTCGGCGTTGGACCAGAAACCGTAGTTGTTGGAGTTGTCGGTGATCCACATGCCCAGGTAGGTCATGGGGTCGGCGTAGTCAGGTCCCCAACGGGTCAGACCGATATCGAAGTTGTCGTTCTGCATCTTGTCCAGACGCTCGGCCTTGGTCATGGGAGCCAGCTTGATCTCGATGCCGGGCAGGACTTCCTCAACGGATTCCTTGATGGCCTGGGCAACCTTGATGATTTCCTCACCGGAGTTGTTTTCGAAGACCATGGTGAAGGAGAACTCGCTCACACCCAGCTCTTCGCAAGCCTTCTCGAAGTATTCCTGAGCCTTGTCCTCATCGTAATCGCACAGATCCTTGAACATCTCCTGATCGGCGGAGAAGTCCTCACCGGTGGTGCTGCTGGCAGCGAACTGGGGAGGAACGGCGGTGAAGGTGGGGATGGAGCCATCCATCACGAAGTCTTCAACGAAGGATTCGCGATCCAGGCAGTAGCTGATGGCGCGGCGCAGGTTGGTGTTGGCCAGCATGCCGCCCTGGGCGTTCTTCTCGGTCTGGCTGAAGGACAGGTACCACAGATAGCCGGCACCGGTGACGTTCAGCTTGGAAGACAGGGAAGCATCCTTTTCGGCGGCAGCAACCTGGTTACCGCTGATGATGACCAGATCCAGCTGACCGGCCTTGAAGGCGGACAGAGCGTTATCGGAAGAGGTAACGACCTGATAATGCAGACCGGGCAGCTGCACACGGGCGGCATCCCAGTAGCCTTCGTTCTTCTTCAGGCTGAAGGAGGCAGCACCGGGGGTGTACTCTTCCAGGATGAAGGCACCGTTGGACAGGAAGGTGTCGGGGCCGGTGGCGTAGGCACCATCTTCCAGGGAGGTGTAGAAAGCTTCATTGATGGGGTAGAAGGTGGGGAAGTACATCAGAGCGGGGAAGAAGGAAACGGGAACTTCCAGCTCGACCACCAGGGTCTTGGCATCGGGAGCAGACACGCCCAGGGTGGCGGGATCGGCACCTTCGTACAGGATGCTGTCGGCGTTCTTCACGCAGCCAACGGAGGTATCAAACATGAAAGCGTACTCGCCGTTCAGTTCGCAGATGCGGCGCCAGGCGAACACGAAGTCATTGGCGGTGACAGGGGTGCCGTTGGCCCACTGGGCATCACGCAGGTGGAAGGTGTAGGTCTTGCCGTCTTCGGACAGGTCGTAGGATTCGGCAATGGCGGGGATGGCAGCGCCGGAGGCGTCCATCTGCATCAGACCATCGATACAGTCGGCGATGACTTCGAAGGAGTCACCATCGGTGGCCAGGTGGGTGTCCAGAGACATGACGTTCGTGCCGAGCATGACGGACAGGTAACCGTCATCAGCAGCCAGAGCGCCGCCGAAAACGGACAGAACCATCATCATGACCAGAGCGAAAGCAATCAGTTTCTTCATGGGTTGTTCTTCCTTTCAAAATAGTTTGCAACTGCAGCTTATAAAAGTTGCAGTTTGCGTTCATTATAATACAAAAAAAGTGCATATAATGCAAGATATTATTGAAGAAGAAAAATAAAAAATGCAATTTAGAAACAATTAAATTTGCAAAATGGAAAAACTTGTACCAATTTATACATGTGCCTTGCAGGGTTGGATTTTTCCCCCAAATCGTTTTCAAAAAGGGGTGTTTATGGTATACTGATAGCATGAAAAAAGGATCCTTGCGGATCCTGTTACGGAGGAAAAACTCTGATGGACTACGCTAAGGAATCGCTTCGCCTGCACCGCGAATGGGGCGGCAAGATCGAAATCAAATCGGCAGTGGAGATCAAGAGCCGCGAGGATCTTTCCCTGTGCTATACGCCCGGTGTGGCGCAGCCCTGCCTTGAAATACAGAAGGATTATGACCTGTCTTTTGAACTGACCCGCCGCCATAATCTGGTGGCGGTGGTGACCGACGGCACCGCGGTGCTGGGTCTGGGCGATATCGGTCCCGAAGCCGGCATGCCCGTGATGGAGGGCAAGTGCGCCCTGTTCAAGGCCTTCGGCGATGTCGACGCCTTCCCCATCTGTGTGCGCAGCAAGGATGTGGATGAGATCGTGCGTACGGTGTACCTGATCTCTGGTTCCTTTGGCGGCATCAATCTGGAGGATATTGCCGCACCGCGCTGCTTTGAAATCGAGCGCAAACTGAAGGAAGTGTGCGACATCCCCGTTTTCCACGATGATCAGCACGGTACCGCCATTGTGGTGGCGGCGGCCATGATCAACGCGCTGAAGGCGACAGGCCGCAGGATGGAGGATGCCAAAGTGGTCATCAACGGCGCGGGCAGCGCCGGCATTGCCATCGGCACGCATCTGATGAGTCTGGGTATCCGTCATCTGAAGATGGTGGACCGCTACGGCATTCTGTGCGAGGGGGCGGTCGATATGAACCCTGCTCAGCTGGAAATGGCCCGCAAGACCAACCCCGAAAAGATGAGCGGTCTGCTGGCGGATGCCATGAAGGGTGCGGATGTGTTCATCGGCGTCAGCGCTCCCAACGTGGTGAGCCGTGAGATGGTGGCCTCCATGGCCAAGGATCCCATCGTGTTTGCCATGGCCAACCCCGTGCCCGAGATCAGCCGCGATGATGCGCTGGCTGCCGGCGCCGCGGTGGTGGGCACGGGCCGCAGCGACTATCCCAACCAGATCAACAATGTGCTGGCTTTCCCGGGCTTGTTCCGCGGTGCGCTGGATGTGCGTGCAAGGGACATCAACGAAGCCATGAAGCGTGCGGCCTCCTTTGCGCTGGCGGAACTGGTCAGTGAAAAGGAACTGACAAAAGAATACATCCTGCCGCTGGCCTTTGATCCCCGCGTGGGACCGGCGGTCGCCAAGGCAGTGGCGAAAGCCGCTGTGGAGAGCGGCGTGGCGCGCCTGCCGCTGAGCGAAGAATAAAAAATGATCGTCCGCGGGCATTTCCGCGGGCGTTTTTGATCGGCTTTGGGCTTGGGGCGGGGTCGGAAACGAGCCGGAGAACGGAGGAAAAATGAAGCTATTCGGAACGCTGTATCTGGATAAAGAGAAAGATATCATCGTATCGCTGATGATGGAAGGGGAAAGGCTCTTTTATGTGCTGCGCACGCCCAACCACGGCACGGGCAATCTGATCAGCAACCTTGCGGCGGTGTGCGGCTTACCGGTCAGCTTTGATGAAAACGGACTCAAGGAGATCCGCGGTGAGATCCCCTGCTATGTGGACGGCGAAAACCGCCGGGTGTATATCCTGCGCCTTGCCGATACCAAGGTGGCCAACATCTACCCTGACGGACAGATCGAACGCCGGGCAGCCATCCCTGCTATTGCCAAAACGCTGATGAGCCAGACCAAGGAATACGAGCTGGATAAGCACAAAACGCTGGTGAAGACCTATATCCGTGAGGAAGTGAAATTCCGCTCCGATCTGCACACCCATCGCAGTGGCAACCTTAGCCCCGATCTGCTGATTGCGCTCGGCATCCATCATCAGCTGCGTTACCCTTATTATTACATCAAGAAGCTGGGGCTGCGTCTGACCGAGTAGCAGCGGCGTCTTATGGAAGAAAGACGCAGAATCACCGAGGAACGTTTCCATGACAGCCAGCTCACAGGCAAATACCGGGAGCGGCTGTTTGATGACAACACCTTCATCAATTTTGCCGCGCTGATGCTGAATGAACACAGTGCCTATAATATTCCGCGGGTGCGGGCTTCCCTGGCGGTGCTGAAGGATGGTCAGGCGGTCTTTACCGATCTGGAAAAGGTGTATCTGTACCGTTATGTATTCACCAAAGGTGTCCCTGCGGAGGACAAAATTGAACTGAAAAACATCGATCAGCTGCCTGATGCGGATATCGTTTCCGCCATTGTGCAGATGGAATCAGATCGTAGTCATCCTGTCTACAGCAAAAACACCCTGTATCAGGATACGCTGCTGTGGGTTGCCCGCAGCTATCGGCGCAGCGGCGTTCATTATGCCGAGATCTCCGATACTGCTCTCGTCAAGGAATCGGAAGCAGCCGAAACGCTTGCGCAGATCCATGCCGTCATGCCCGCGGTCACCGCGGAAACAGGTGTTACGCTTCGCTTCCTTGCCGCCATCCGGCGCATTCCGCTGATAATGGGGCACAGCGGCGATGCGCCGCAGAATGCCTATGCCGAAAACCTGCGTGTGCTGCGGGCAGTCGCGGGCGACCCCTATGTGGCGGGCAGCGATTTTGTGGGCGAGGAAATGAACGATATCCGTGAGCTGCAGCCCGTCATGAACGCGGTACTGCGCATTGCGAAGGAGCATCCCTCCTTTGTGGTGCGCATCCACGCCGGTGAAAACGATGCTCTGCCCGATAACGTGCTCAACAGCCTGCTTTCTGTGGAAAAGGCATTGCTGCCGGGGCAGACCTTTCCGCATGTGCGCATCGGTCACGGTCTGTACACCGCCAACCTGAAGAGCGAAAAGGGACGGGCACTGCTGGAACTGCTGCGGCGCAGGCAGGCTGTGCTGGAATTCCAAATCACTTCCAACGTGCGCCTCAATAATCTGTCCCGACTGAACCGGCATCCATTGCGGCAGTATCTGAATGCGGGCATCTACTGTGTGCAGGGTACCGATGGCGGTGCGCTTTACGGAACCGATTCCATTGACGAACAGCTTTCTTTGGAAAGAATGCTGGAGCTTTCCGATGAGGAGCTGCTGCGCATGCGTCAGGCGGAAAAAGAAATCATCGACCGATCCATGCGGGAGTTTGAACAGAAAAAAACCGTCTTCCGTGCCCGGTGCGCGGAGGGCGCGGAAGCGGCGTTCTACCGTGAGCGCATCCTGCAGGATACGGGAACGGTCCTGCTGTTTGATACAGGACGGCTTGCCAGCACTGATGCGCTGAAGGAGCAGATTGCCCCGCTGCCGCAGGACCGTGTGCCGGTGGTGATAGCGGGCGGCAGCTTCAACAATGCGGTACGTCGTACCCGCCTCCGGGAGGCAGATTGCCGTCTGCTGGATGATCTGCTCAAAAGAGCCCGGAGCGGCAAATTCTTTGTGGTCATTGGGCCGTCTCTCGGCGGCTATGAGCGCTATATTCTGGAAAAGGCGGGGACGGAACTGCCGGTATTCGCCTTCGTTCCGGCGCAAATCAGCGAAGCCGAACGGATGCGTCTGGAAAAAAGCGGCGTCAAGGTGCGGGTGGCACTCGAATGCTCCCCGCAGGGTGTCTATAAGAGCGTTGCCTATGAGATCTTCAAGCGCCGTCCCTCTGTCATTATTGCCCTGGACGGCAATGCGGCAGCTTCGAACCTCATTCAGGATGCCAAAAACAGCCGTTATCTGAGCCGTACCTTCATCGGCGCCTCCTCCCGTGCGCTGCGGGCGAAGGCTGCTTCGCTGCAGGGTTATGTGACGCTGCTGGATGACTGGGATACGGCGGAAAGCATCGCCGCGTATGTGGATTACTACTACGACCTGCTCCAAAAGCCCGTTTCCGAAAGCCTGAAAAAACCCGGCAGCCGCAAAACGGAGGGCTGAATCACAAAAAAAGGACTGTGACAGTGCGTCACAGTCCTTTTTTTGTTGATCTTATTCCACCTCGGGGATCAGCTTCAAAACGGCGGTGTTTTCGTATGTCATGGGTTCATCGCCGGCAAACGCTACCACGCCGTAGACGGGGGCGCGCAGTTCGGAGCGGACAGTTCCCTCATATGGATCGAGGATGGTGGCCAGCAGCTGCCCCTTCTCGACGCGCTGACCGGGCTTGACAAGGCACTGCAGAAAACCGGAGGTCGCGGCACGAAGGCTGACCATGTCCTCCCCGTTTATGATCTCGGAACGGTAGCCGCCGTGCGCACGGTAGTTGATGATGCCGCGGCGGGACATGAAATTCAGCACCGCGTCCTCTGCCTGCTGGGCGCTTTCGGTATCGATGCGGGCAGTGTTGGTGGTGTAGAGCGAGGAGGCGGGCGCGCCACAGATATAACAGTTGTAGTTGAGGGTGGCGGTGTCAAAGGGACGCGGCGGCTGTACGACCACATAGGGCAAACCAAACTCTGCCGCCAGCTTCGGATCCTCATAGCCGGTCTTCATCATGCGGATGTGCGGCACAAAGGCGCCGGGCATATAAAAGGAAGCAAATTGTACGCCGTAACGGTAATCCTTGATCTGCTCAAACACGCCGGCGGCAATGCGCTGTGTGGTCTCGCCCTTGTCGTAGCCGGGGAACATGCGGTTGATGTCGGTATTGTCAATGCACCAGAAACGGCGTTTGGTGTTGATGGAGTAGGAGTTGACACAGGGAATGACCAGAATCTGCTGCCCCTCTATCAGCTTGCCGTCCTCTTCCAGACGCTTCAGCCGGGCAACCAGACGGGAAGCGCAGTACAGCTGCTGGTTTTCGTTGCCGCGCATGCTGCCCACGATGCACAGGGCTTTTTCGCCCTCGCCGAAGGTGTAACCGGTCACACGGAAGGCATCCCGGTAGATGCCGGGAATTTCAAACAGGATTTCTTTTTTCATTGCGGCTGACCTCCGATCTCCCTTTTGAGGATGCGCGCCATCAGCGATCCCTGATCGACAATGGGGTATTCACGGACGGTAAACAGCCAGCCATTGCAGGGGGAAAGCACAGGGTACAGGGTCTTGCCGCTCAAGGGATCGATGATGAGACCGATCTCATCCCCCTTTTTCAGCATGGCGCCGTGGGACAGCGTTTTGACAAAGACGCCGGCGGCGGGAGCGTTCAAAAACTCCACTTCATCGGGGTCGGAAGAAATGATGGGCTTGCGGACGGGCGCCGTCTCGCCGCTCCAGATGTTCAATTCCTTCATCAGGTTAAAGATACCGTCGGTCAGCTGATCGCCGTATTCCTTGGTAATGCGCATGCCCACGCCCATTTCCACCACCAGCGTATCCGTGCCGCGGCTGTTGAGGCTGTAGGCCAGCGTGGCTTCCAGCACGGTGGAGGCGCCGTGTACCCAGATAAAATCCACATTGGCCTTTTGCGCGATGGGCACCAGACGTTCAGCGCTCATCTCGTTGATGCGGATCTGAGGGATCTCGGTCAGATAGATGTTGGAGGCATGGATATCGATCGCCAGCGTGCTGCCTTCCAGATCATGCACGATGCGGGAGGCGATGTACTCGTTCATGTCGCCATCCTCGCTGCCGGGAAAGATGCGGTTCATGTCCAGGTCAAAGGCGGGAATGCCGCGGCTGACCGATTCGATGCCGAAGGGATTCATGGCGGGATAAATGTCCACCGTGCCCAGCAGGCATTCGGGGTGGGCGGCAATGCGCTGCTGCACCTGCCAGCAGACATACTGCCCTTCCAGCTCATCGCCGTGGATACCGGTCACGATGCTGATGCGGCGTCCGTTGGAGCCGTTTTCGGATTCGATACGGTTTTTGCGGATGTACAGTTTTTCATCTACCGGCAGCCCGACCTCGGTGACAGTCAGCAGGGTATTTCGGATCATCGGTCAAACCTCCCATACTTGCGCTGTACTGCTGCCGCTTTGTACGGCAGTGCCCGTAAACAGGCCGCGGTTCAGCGGACAGTCGTTGGCGTCCCGTCCATGGGAAACGCGGATATAATCAGAAGTAATCATGCGGTGATTGGTGGGGTCATAGCCCTGCCAACGGCCGTCAAGCAGCAGCTCCACCCAGGCGTGGGAGGCACCTTCGCCGGCCATGAAACCCACCACATAGCGGCAGGGGATGCCGCGCAGGCGCAGCAGCGACAGCATGATGTGCGCCTCGTCCTGACATACGCCCCGCAAGGCGGCAGCGGCGGCTTCGGCGGTGGTGCCGCTTTCGGTGGCTCCCGGTGTGTAGCGGAAACGCTCCGCCAGCAGATCCATCACGGCCGGTGCCATCGTCCCCGCGTCGGAAACGTCGGGCAGCATGCTGCTAAGTGCCTGCATGGCGGGACCGGGTGCAGTCAGCGGCGTTTGCAGGGCGAAAGCCCCCAGCGGCTCTCCGGACAGAAGGGGAAGACCTTTTTCGGGGTCCTCATTTGCCACGGTACCGCTGACGGTCAGCTGCAGCGCCGTATGTTCATCTTTGACAAAGCCCAGCAGCTTCAACCCGGAATAGTCTTCCGCAATCCAGTAGGGACAGAACGGTTCCAGAGAAATGCTGACGCCCTCGGGCTTTTGCAGCGGGGTGGTCTGCGGCATGCACCGCAGGGTAAAACGGTGACAATAAACAGGGGAGGAAAATGTGAGCCCCAGCTGAAAAGAAAACCCCAGCCGACGGATCATCACACATTTCCTCCCCTTTTCAGAAGCTTGATTTCAGATCAGGCCTTCGACCTGCTCCACGATATCATTATACGGTATATCGTTCAGATTGACCAGTATTTTCAAAAGAGACAGATGTTCCACATTGTAGGAAAGGCTGGTGCGGGTGATGCGGTCAGTCAGACGGAACAGCTCGCGCTGCAGCTCCTCACGGGGCTGATGCAGGCGGGCATACAGGTCCAGACGCTCCACACGCTTGCCGGTCTTGATGATACAGCGCACGTTCTCATCGGGAATCAGGTCATCCGCCAGTCCCCAGAAGGAAAGAATGTGGTCGATCACATGCTGCAGCGCCACGAGCGGGCTTTGGCTGCCGTGCGCCTTGTTCATAGCGTAGATGGCCAGCTGAATGTAGCTGACACATTCGCTGCCGATCTCCTCACGCAGGGTGACGGCGTTGTCAAAGGCACGGGTCAGGTTGGACAGCACGGAGTTGGGATCGTTGACGTCAAACAGGTAACGCTCTACGAAATCATCCCCCGATGTGTAGATGGCGGGAATCTCCACCGCGGCGCAAAAATCGTTATACGCCAGCTGATTGGCATCAATCAACTTGTCGAAGCTTTGCGCAAAGAGCCGCAAAGTGGTATAAACGCGTTCGGTATAGCGTCCAAGCCAGTACAGCTTGTCGGCGTTGATCAGCGAGATAATACCCATGTATCCTTGAAGCCTCCTCCCTGAGAGCTGTTGACGATAAAGGAATCGGGATTGCGGGAGAAACGGGTCAGACCGCTCTTCCATACCATGGGCTTATTACCCATCAGCACAAAAGCGCGCAGATCGGCCTTGCGGGGAACGGCTTCGCCGTTTTCGATGATGTCCAGATCGCGGAAGTCGATAACCTCCTGGGCGATGAAGCGGCGGGGATCCTTTTTGAGCAGGGCGATAAAGTCGGCCTTCTGCTGAGCGGTCATCTTGCTGCCAAACACCACGCCGTAGCCGCCGGCCTCGGCGACATCCTTGAGCACCAGGGTGTCAAAGTGATCGAGCACATACTTCATGTCCTCGTCATAGAAGGGCAGATAGGTGGGGGCATTTTGCAGGATGGG
>JAKSQG010000026.1 GCA_024404275.1 Clostridia bacterium
AGTATATGCTGGGTGTTGATACCATTCCCGATACCATGCAGCTGGTCTGCGGCGATACCACCATCGTCCTCAGGTAATCGATTCTGCCGGGGAAGGGATTTCTCCTTTCCCCGGCTTTCTGCTGTTTTGGGATCATGCGTCCAAGATGGGCCGAATCGGCCTTATTTTGCTCTTCATCATGCTTTGCGTGAGGCTGGAGGATTGGATCCGGCGGCATACACCGGATGATTGAGATTGGCATGGATTTGTGGTATGATTCATTTTGGATATCATGATCGACCATTAAGATGTGCCGTATCTCTTTTTTGCGCGGATCGCGAAAACACGCGGGTGAATTGCCCGGAAATGGAGCATAGTCATGAAAAAGCTTAAAATCGCCGTCATCGGCTGCGGCAGGATCGCAGTCGTATATCAGGGAATTCTCGCCTCCCTGAGCGATGAGATCGATGTGGTGTTGGCCATGGACAAGGTGCCGGAGAGAGCCGAGGCGTTTGCCGCACACTTTCCGGGGTGTCAGTCCGCATCGGACGTAACAGCAAAGGGTTTCCGTGCCGCTCTGCAGCAGACCAGGCCGGACCTGATCCACATCCTGCTTCCGCATCACCTGCACGCGGAATATGCCATCGCCGCGTTGGAGGAAGGCGTCCATGTTCTGACAGAGAAGCCGATCGCCATCACCCTTCATGACGCGGATCGCATGATGGAAGCGGAAGCCGCAAGCGGAAAGCAGCTTGGCGTCATCTTCCAGAACCGTTATATTGATGGTGTGCAGCGGGTACGCCATCTGATCGCAAGCGGAGAAATGGGAGCAGTGAAAGGGGCATACTCTTTATTAGCGTGGCATCGCCCGCCGAGCTATTACGAATGCGATTGGAAAGGCAAATGGGAAACCGAGGGAGGCGGTGTAATCATCGATCAGGCGATCCACTCCATTGACCTTGTCCGCTATATGACGGGATTGGAAGTGGTGAAGATTCAGGGGCATACCGGCCGCCGTGTGCTGGAGACCATCGATGTGGAAGACGAAGCCGATGCTGCCCTGACGCTGAGCAATGGTGCGGTGTATGCGTTTTTTGCCTGCAATTATTACACCAGCAACAGCCCGATCCGCATAGAGATCGATTGTGAAAACGCCGCAGCCCTGCTCACTTTTGAACACATGGAGATCAACTGGAAGGACGGTCGCCGGGAGGTCATCGAGGCGACCACGGCAAACGGCACATCCGGTGAAGGATACTGGGGCAAATCTCACGAAAAGCAGATCCGGGCAGCCTATCGGGCGTTGAGAGAGGGAGAGAAGATACCGTGGCGTCCGCAGGATGCCGCAAAAACTCTGGCGATCGTTAATGGCATTTATGAATCGGCCCGCACAAACAGCGTCGTGAAGCTGAACGGATAAAATCATATTCCCATTTATTCCAAAACAATGGCCCTCCCGTGGGTGTTTGTTCACCGTCGGGAGGGCTTTTTGTGTGGATATTATTTGGCTTGGAAAGTGTTTGCGTTACTGAACAGTGGTCTGCACGGTATAGCTGCGCCTTCCCATCAGATCGACCTGCTGACCGGTAAGCGTGATGTGCTTTTCATCGCGGATATCCATGGCGCTCACACCCAGTTTGAGCTCCGCCTCACCGGGTTCCACCCCATAAACCATTTCCTCGTTGTAATATCCCAGAGAGGAGGCGGTCAGGCGGAAGGTGATGCGTTTGCTTTCACCGGGGGCAAGGCTGACGCGCTTAAAGGCGACCAGCTTCATGTTGGGCTGGATCACATGGGCGCCGGAGAAGTGATAATACAGCTGAATGACTTCATCGCCCGCACGGTCACCGGTGTTGGTCACGGTGCAGGATACGTCGATACTGCCGTCCGTCGGCAGCTCTGCAGATGAAAGCTCCATCGGCCCCACACGGAATTGGGTGTAGCTCAGACCATGACCGAACGGGAAAAGAGGCAGAGCGGTATCATCCACGTAGCCGCCGGAAAAGATCAGGCTGGCATTCGGATCGACGCCGCCTGAGTAGCCGGAGCCGACGCGATGGTTATACGTGATCGGCAACTGTCCGATATGATGCGGAATGGTGCAGGTCAGATGACCGCCGGGGTTGGCGGTGCCGTCCAGTACATCCGTCAGGACCGAACCGGCATCCGTACCGGGCATAAACGCCTGGACCATAGCGGAAACATGATCCTTTGCCCACGGCAGCGCGAAGATACCGGGGCCATAGAGCACCAGCACGACAGGCTTTCCGACTGCGCACACAGCCTCCAGCAGCTGCTGCTGAACGCCCGGCAGGCCCAAATGACTGCGGTCCTTGCCTTCTCCGCCGGTCACATTGAACCAACCGCAGTTGCCGCCCATCGCCATTACGACCACGTCGCTTTCGGCGGCAGCCTGTATGGCTGCATCAAAGCCGGCGGTGCTTTCGTCAATAATATCGCAGCCCTGCGCATAAGTGACTTCAAAACGATCGTTCAAAACATCCTTCAGGCTGCGGGAACCCATACGTTTCAGCAACGTCGGCAGATCGTCCATCCCGGCCCGGGCTGTTTCATCATACAAGGCCATCATGGAGGCAAACATGTTCAGCGTGCCCTTGGGTTTCTTTTCTTTGGCGGCTTCATCAGCAATGCCGTTGAAGGTGACGCTCGAATCATCTGCTGCGCCGGCGGTCATCATTTCGATATAAGCCGGATAGGTATAACCGCTGATCGGGTAGCGCATGTTATCGGCGTGCGGACCAATCACCGCGAGTTTCGTGCCCTTTTTCAGCGGAAGGATGCCGTCGTTCTTCAGCAGTACAATGGAATCCGCGGCAATTTTGCGGCTGAGCGCGGACTTTTCGGCATTGTTCATGGCGGCACGGACGGCGTCGATATCCACATAGGGATTTTCAAAAAGACCATACTCAAACTTGATGGTCAAGATGCGGCGCACGGATTCATCCAGCAACGCCTCATCCAGTTCGCCGCTGCGAACATAATCCGGCAGCTGGCGGTAAGCGCCGCCGACCGGGATCTCGGTATCCAGGCCACCCTTTTTGGCCAGAAGACCGGCTTCCTTGTAGGTATTCGCGATATGAAAATAGTTGAACATCTTCATGATGCCGGCGCCGTCGGAAGTCAGCATGCCGCGGAACTTCATGGTATCGCGCAGCAGGGTGCGGGCCACCTTTTTGTTCGCACCGACGCACAGACCGTCTATTTCACCGTAATTGGCCATCATGCCGGACACATCTGCTTCTTTGGCGGCAGCCTCAAAAGGCGTGGCAAAAACCTCATACAGTTCACGGTCATTGATGCGGGAGACAGCGCAGTTCAGACCGCCCTGACTGTCTGCATATCCGAGAAAGTGCTTGGCGATACAAGCCGGGCCGTTGATCTTGTTTCCCTGCATACCGCGTACATAGCCGATGCCCATCTGGCTGATCAGGTAGGGGTCCTCACCGTAGGTTTCGTAGGTGCGCCCCCAGCGCGGATCGCGGGATACATCAATT
The DNA here is from genome assembly GCA_024404275.1 of Clostridia bacterium. Taxonomy (GTDB): domain Bacteria; phylum Bacillota; class Clostridia; order Christensenellales; family Aristaeellaceae; genus SFMI01. The sequence continues at coordinate 3,495 of JAKSQG010000026.1, forward strand.
ACGGGGCTCATCGCGCTGTTGATGCCCACGGCACGGCTCTCCTGACCGATGACAGCGGCCATTTCCTCTGCCAGCTCGGGCTTCCAGGTACAGCCGAGGTTGATCTGGGCGGGAAACAGTGTGCCGCCTGCTCCAGGATAACCGCAAAGGTTTTCGGACTGAAGCGCAACGGGGATCCCGAGACGTGTTTCCTCGACAAAATAGCGCTGCAGCGTGTTGCTCATCTCAGCAATCTGTACCGGATCAGCCAGACCGGTCATGGAGTACTGCGTAAAACGGCCATGACCGTTGGGAAAATTTTTGCGCAGCTTTTCAACGGAGACCCGGCCGTTTTCTATAAAGCTGGCGGGCAGGTCACCGCACAGTTGGGCAGCCTTCTCCTCCAGCGTCATGCGGGACAAAAGGTCTTCCACACGTGCTGCAACCGGTTGTTTGGGATCCTTATATAGCTCCATTTCGCCGTGCCTCCTTATACACCTGAAGGAATTTTGATATGTTCAGCATACACACGATCATCGCTTCTGTCAAGGGGATCGCAGCTGCTGTTGCATTGAAAACGTTGTATAATTTGGCAGAAAATTGTTCAAATTGTCCTTGACAAGTCGATGCAGACTGTATTATTATAATGCCATCTGTATGTTTGTATCACTGTCCAAACAAACCGATGATGAACCCACCGGCTCAAAGAACGGTCCCATATGAATACTGTAAATAAGAATGAAGACAGGGTCATTTCCTTTGCCTCTGATGAACTTCGGCAATATTTGCTTCTGGGCGGCCTCACACCCGGGCAGCTGCCTGTCATCCGTTTATCGGTCCGCGATGCTTCGGCATGGGATGCGTTTTCCTGCGAAGCGGCAGCGGATGCCATCACAATCTGCGGAACAAATCCCCGCAGCGTCCTGATTGGCTGCTATGCCTATCTGAAACGGCTCGGCTTCCGTTTTCTTGCTCCGGGCGCAAACCATACGGTGATTCCATCTCTGGACGGTCCGTCTTCCCTGACCGTATCACGCTTTGAGGAAAAGGCTGACTGCTTCCACCGTGGCGTGTGCATCGAAGGCTCCATGTCGCAGGAAAATCTGCTGGATTATATCGAATGGATGCCCAAGGCCGGTCTGAACGCCTGTTTCCTGCAATTTTTCCGCCCTGATGTGTTCTTCACACGTTGGTACAGGCATGAGAATAATCCGCTGCTGCCTGCAGAAGAACTGACAGAAGATCGTCTTGCCGCCATGGACCGCTGTGTCACCGAAGCATGTACCCGCCGCGGACTGATGATCCACCGTGTCGGCCATGGCTGGACCTCGCGTGCACTTGGCTATTCCGGAAATGGCTGGCAGCGCGAACCCGAGCCGACCGATCCCGTTCTGCGGCGCCGCATCGCACAGCTGAAGGGGGAACGCAAGCTATTCGGCGGTGTCCCCGCCAACACCAACCTTTGCTACAGCTGTCCTGATGTCCGCGATGCGCTGATTCGGGAGGTATGTGAATATGCCTCCGCGCATCCCGAAACAGATTACCTGCACTTCTGGCTGGCGGATACGCATAACAATGTCTGTGAATGTGAAGACTGCCGGCGTACGACCCTTTCGGATCAGTATGTTGAGATCCTGAACGCGCTGGATGAGGCGCTGACCGAACGCGGACTTACAACACGGATCGTATTTTTGCTGTATCAGGAGCTGCTCTATCCGCCAAAGTTGACGCGTTTCAGGCATCCGGAGCGCTTCACGATGATGTTTGCCCCGATCTCCAGAACCTTTGAATCTTCCTATCCCGAGAAGGTCGACGATACCCGAATTGTTCCCTGGGTGCGCAATCACATGCACCTGCCGGTTGGCATCGATGAAAACCTCGCTTTTTACCGCCAATGGCGCGAAGTGTTCAAAGGGGACGCCTTCATTTATGATTATCATTTGGGACGCGCCCACTACGGCGATCTCGGATACATGACGATCGCACGGACACTTCACCGCGATCTGCAGCGGCTGCATGTGCTTGGCTTCAGCGGCATGGTCGCCTGTCAGTAGCTGCGGGTGCTGATGCCATCCGCCCTACCGATCGATCTGATGGGGCAAACGCTCTGGAACCGCAGTACGGATTTCGATACCGCGGCGCAGGAGCACTTTTGTGCCCTGTACGGGGCAGACGCCGGATGGGTATGCCATTATCTTGAAGAGATCTCCGACTTGTGCGATACCGATTACACCAATGCAAACGGCCCCCGGCTTCGTCCGGATTTGGCACCGCGTTATGAACGGATCGCCGCCCTGTCGCAGGCTGCGGCACAGCACAAAATGGATCCCTCTCCCGCAGCGGAACGGCTGCAGGCGACCATTGCGCAAAATATCCTGCACGCGCAGGCGCTGGCAGCACTGGCAGCCGGGGATGAAGCGCTGGCCTCAGAACGCTTCCGCGCCTACTGCAGCCTGATCCGCAGCAGTGAGACCCGCTTCCAGCCCGACCTTGATGTCTATCGGATGATCGAGGTTTCCGAAAAATTCACCGGTCTGAGGGAGCATCTCCCCTTTCAGGCATAACAAATATCAGAAGGGATTGAACGCCATGAGCACGATCAAGCTAACCAAAGCGCAGCGAAAAAACCGGATCAAACTGAATCTGTGGTGTTGGTCCTTCGTTTCCATGACGCTGATCTTCTATATCCTGTTCCAGGGATATCCGATCATCCGCTCCATCTACTACTCACTGTTCAACTGGTCCGGCATGACAAGCAACATGACCTATGTCGGTCTGGACAATTACAAAACGCTTCTGGCAGACAATCTGTTCTGGGGCGCGTTCAAAAACAGCTTCCGGTACATGGTGATGGTCGTGCCGCTGGAGGTCGTCATCTCGCTGTTCTTCGCCTACCTGCTCAATGACGAAAAGCTGCGCGGGCGCACCGCCTACCGTATCATGCTCTTCATGCCCGTCGTCGTGACCGCGTCCATCGTCGGTATCGTGATGGTGTTCATCTGGTCTTCCACCGGCATTGTCAACAACACGCTGGTCGGTCTGGGCGCCATTCCCAAAGCGATCAACTGGCTGGGCAACAAAAAGTACGCCATGCAGACCGTTGTCATCGTCTCCGTCTGGAAAGACATGGGTACCTACATGATCTACTGGCTGGCAGCGCTGCAGGGCGTGCCCGCGGATGTAATCGAAGCCGCCAATGTGGACGGCGCGACCCGTGTACAGACATTCTTCCGCGTCGTTGTGCCGATTATTCTGCCGACCGCCGGCATCATCGTCATCCTCTGCACCATCAACTCCCTGAAGGCGTTTGACCTGATCCAGACACTGACCGGCGGCGGACCGTTCTATGCAACAGACGTCATTGCCACCTTCGTTTACCGTACAGCCTTCACCTCTGAGATGGGTCTCCCGCGCTTCGGCTATGCATCCGCCGCGGCCACGCTGTTCGGCTTTGTGGTCATCATCATCGGTGCCGTGCTGAACACCGTCAAGGGCAAGCTGCAGCAGCAGTGAAAGGAGGATAATGACTATGACCGTTGCAAAGAATATCGGCAAAAAGAAGCATTTCGCCTTCAAGCCTTTCATGCTCCTCGCGCACGCTATCCTGCTGATCTGTTCATTGATCTGGATTTATCCGATCGTCTGGACGATCATCTCCTCCTTCAAGCCGCAGGCCAACTTCTTCAAAGAGCAGCTGAACCTGCTGCCCAGCATGATGACGCTGGACAATTACATCCGTGTGTGGAGCAAGGCAAACTTTACCATCTACTTCACCAACTCCGTCATCGTAACGATCTGTACCGTCGCGCTGGTGCTGATTATGACCAACATGGCAGGCTATGTGCTGGGACGCTATAAGTTCTTCGGCCGCGGCTTCCTGATGGCCCTGTTCCTTTCCTCTATTTGCATCCCGTTGGTTTCCACACTGATCCCCGTGTATCAGATCGTCAAAAGCATGGGCCTGATGGGCACGCGTCTGGGTCTGATTCTGAGCGGCGCCGGCGGCGCGCATGTCATCTTCCTGCTGCTGTTCTCCAGCTATTACTCCACGGTGCCAAACGAACTGGAGGAAGCGGCCAAGCTGGACGGCTGCGGCTTCCTGGGTACCTACATCAGCGTTATGGTCCCGCTGTCTTCTCCAATCACGACCACTGTGGTCATCATGGAATCCTTGTGGACGTGGAACGCCTTCCAGCTGCCGCTGATCCTGACGCTGAACAACCCCGCCTCCCGCACGCTGGCGGTCGGTCTGTACGCGTTCAAGGGTGAAAACGTGGTCGACTGGACCGGCATCTGCGCCGGCGGCGCCATCGCAATGGTTCCCATCATCATCGTGTTCATCGCCTTCCAGAAGTTCTTCATCAACGGCATGGCCGGTGCCGTGAAGGGCTGATCTTCCCACCGAATGTTTTGCACCAAGGTGCATAACATAAATTTTTTAGGAGGTTTTCTTATGAAGACTACCCGCTTCCTGCTTTCGCTGATGCTGGTGCTCACGCTGTGCGCTTCCTGCATCACCATCGCCGCTGCCGATGAACCCATCGTGCTGCGCGTGACCGACTGGTCCGACTCCACGCTCGTTTACCGTGAGCAGTTCCACAAGGAATTCATGGAGAAGAACCCCGACATCAAGATCGAATACACCCAGCTGACGATCGACCAGTTCAACAGCACCGTTGTGGGTGCCATCCAGAACGGCGACGGTCCCGACCTGTTCCCCGTTCCCACCACCCTGAACCTGGCCTCCGTTGTCAATGAGGGCTGGTATCTGGATATGGAACAGTATGTGTCTCCCGAATTCGTTGCCTCCTTCCTGGACGGCGCGCTGGTGGAAGGCGTCCATCGCAAGAACGGCGTCCTGTACACCCTGCCCGAAGCGGGTTCTCTGTCCAACTCCATGCTGTTCTACAACAAGGACATCCTGGCCGAGTGCGGTCTGGAAGTGCCCACCACCTTTGAAGAGTTCCGTGAGGCCTGCCGCGTCATCACCGAAAAGGGTGCCGGCAACTACTACGGTCTGATCGAAGGCGGCAAGCAGGCCAACCGCTGCGAAGCGCTGCTGCGCGCGCTGGCTCAGTCCGCCGGTGCCAAGCTGTCCATCAGCGCCCGTGCGCTGACCGTGGATGGCCGCGCTCCCTATGATTCCGAAGGCATGAAGCTGGCTGCCGAGCTGCTGCAGGGCATCGTCGAAGACGGCAGCCTGTATCCCGACACCGCTTCCATCACCGCTCCTGAAGCCCGCGAGCTGTTTGCTCAGGGCAAAGCCGCTTTCCTGTGCCAGGGTCTGTGGTGCATCGGCACCTGGGCCAACGATCATCCCGAACTCAACTACGGCGTCATGACCGTGCCGAAGGGTGCCGAGAACGGTTATGTGGCCACCGTTGAGCCCGGCCTGTGGATGGGCATCTATGCCAACACCAAGTATCCCGAAGCCTGCGCCCGTTATCTGGAAGCGCTTTACTCCGCGGATGAGTATCACTATCAGGCTGATGTCGTCAAGTCCGGTTCCTATGTTTCTGTCATCAAGGGCATCAACGAAGAAAACATGGTCGATCCCATCATGAAGGAATACTATGATGCCGCCATGACCTGCATCGACATCCCTGTCGTGACCAGCCGTGACGCCAAGTTCTATGACTTCTACGGCGTCGTCGTCGGTTCCACTCCCTCCCTGGCCAGCATCGCCCAGGGCATCCTGAGCCAGGCCATCGATGAGCCCATGGATTATCTGTCCATGCTGGCTGATGCCGAAACCGCTGCCTGGAAGACCGCCTGCAGCACGCTGGGCCTCGACTTCGCCGAGCTGGAATTCACCAACTGGGTCGCCGGTCAGGCTTACACTGCCGAGGATTACGCGGCTCTGAATTAAACCATCGATAACCAAACCCCGGGGGCAGGGCGCCGATCACAACGCCCTGCCCCCTTCTCCATGCCGGCTACGTGCCGCTGCGCCATTTGCCCGCAGGAAAGGAATAAATATGAAAATCGGATTTCTGACCAACGCTCTGGTGGAGCATGCCAGGCGCGCCGGCGATCATTCTTTTGACCGTCTTCCCGCCGTGGCGGACTGGGCAGCCGATCACGGCTTCACCGATCTGGAATGCGGACCGATGCTGCCGCTGGATCGTGCCGACTACGAGCAGGTGCTCTCCTCCGGCCGCATCTCTGTCAGCACGCTGATCTATTGCCGCAATTATCTCAGTACCGATCCCGAAGAAGCGGAAATGCATCTGCGGGAGCTGAAAAAGCGCATTGATTTTGCAGGCGATCTGGGAATCGGCAAGGTGGTGACCTCAACGGGCATCAATAAGTCTATCGAGGAAGGTCTCTATGACCGCGACCCTGCCGTGAAGGATCGGGGCAATTTGATCCGCCGTATTCCCGTGCGCAGCCTTGATGCGGTCGTCCGCACCTTTGAACCACTGCTTGAGCAAGCAGAGAAGAAAAATGTTCGTTTGTGCCTTGAAAACTGCCCCCTGATGGGCAATATCGCGATCTCGCCGGTCCTGTGGCAGCAGCTCTTCGAACGGCTTGACAGCGACCATCTGGGGCTGGCGTACGATCCCAGCCATCTGGTTTGGGAAATGATCGATCCTTACGCCCCGATTGGCCGCTTTGCCGGCAGGATCTTTCACTTTCATGCCAAGGACGCGGCGATCGACCGTGAACGCCTGGCGCAGACCGGCATCCTGACCGATTTCAGCTGGTGGAGCTACCGCATCCCCGGACGCGGCGAGATAGACTGGCAAAAGATGATTGCCTTGCTGAAGGAAGCCGGTTATGATGGTACCATCAGCCTGGAACATGAAGATGATTTGTATGAGGGCAGCGCCGAAGCAGTTCAAAATGGATTGCTGAAAGGCAAACAATATTTGGAGCAATTCCTTTGATCCATCCATAAACAACGGAGGAGTTAACCATGATCAATATCGGCATTATCGGCAGCGGCAACACGATCGGCATTGCACGCAACCACATCAACGCGTACAAGTGCTGCCCAGACGCTCGCATCACTGCTGTCTATGACATTCTGGAAGGTCGCGCGCAGACCACCATCGATCAGCTGGAGCTGACAGAAGCGAAGGCTTGCGTAAGCCTGGAGGAGTTGTTTTCCCTCTGTGACGCGGTCTCCGTCTGTACGCCCAACTGTGAGCATGTGCAGCTGACTGTTGCAGCGCTCAAAGCGGGCAAGCATGTTCTGTGTGAAAAGCCCTTTGCACCCACCCCTGAGGAGTGTCTGGAAGCCATCAAGTATGCCAAGCTGACGCAAAAGGTGGCCATGATCGGTCTTTGCTACCGTGATATTCCCGGCTTTGTCTACATGAAAAAGCTCATCGATGAGGGCCGCATGGGCAAAATCTATTTCGTGCGTGAAGAGCAGGGCGGCGACCGCATCGCTAACCCGGCTGTCAAGCTGGAGTGGCGCATGCAGCAGGATCTGTCCGGTCCCGGCGCTGTGGCCGACTTTGGCAGCCACATGATGGATATCTGCGATTATTTGCTGCGTGATTGCTGCGGCGAAATCGAGGAGATCAGCTGCATGCAGTCCACCTGCATTCCGCAGCGGGAGATCATCGGCAAGCCCGGCAAAATGGGTGATGTGACCAATGATGATGTTTCCTGCTGGATCTGCCGCACCACCGGAGGCACGCTGTACAATTTTACCGCCAGCCGCATCGGCGCTACCTTCATGCTGGAGATCGTCGGCGAGGGCGGCAAGATGACCTTCAACGGCGACCGTCCCTTTGAGCTGACGCTGCAGCTGAAGGACAAAAACGGCGGCTATACCGCAAAGCCCGAGGTCGTGCCTGTTCCCGAAGAGTGCTACGGCACGGATGAGCACGCCCCGCGTGTACCGTTTGCGATTAACTTCTACTATGAAATCCGTCAGTTCCTCGATGCCATTATCAGTGGCAAGGAAACGCTGCTGACGCTGGAACGCGGCATGTATATTCAGACCCTGATTCAGGCTGCGCAGGAATCCGCAGACAGCGGCGAGACCGTCACTTTGTTGTAAGGGAGGAAAAATCAATGAAGATTGGCGGACATTGTGTTCTCTTTGGCAAACAGATTGCGGAAGATACAGACGGCGTCATTTCCCGTTTGGCGTTTGCGGGTGCGGAAGGCTGCGAACTCGGTCAGCGTTTTTTCGGTGTGGATGACCGTGACAAGCTGACAGCTGTGCTGGAGAAGCATGACATCTCTCTGGCGGGCATGCACTGCAACGGCATGACGCTGCCCGATCTGCTGAATGACCCTGATAAGAGCCGTGCTTCGCTGACGGCGGTGGCGCGCTTTGTCGCCCCGCTGCCCAATCGTAACATCATTGCCTCCGGTGGACCGGGCGACATGAATGCCTTTCCGCAGATCACGCTGCGCGAAGGTTCACCGATTGCTGAGCTGCATGATGCGGCCAACGTGCGTAAGATCGCGGAAAACCTGAATGCGATTGCCAGAGATCTTAAAGCCGAATACGGTGTGCAGATCCATTATCACAATCACAGCTGGGAATTTGCCGATAATGGTCTTATCTGGTTTGCCCTGGCGGAATACGCTCCCGATGTCAAATTTGCCCTTGATACCGGCTGGGCGGCGGTGAGCGGTTTTGATCCGGTGGAATTGCTGGAACGCTACCCCGACCGCTTCACCTATGTGCATCTGCGCGATTATCTTAAGAGCCCCGTTCCTGGCAATCGAATTTTCAAGGAAGTCCATACCGGCTTTGTCGATCTCGGCACCGGCGATATGAACTATCCCCGCCTGATGCACGCGATGGACAAGGTGCTTGGCCAAGACGATTGGGCCATCGTGGAATACGAATTGGGCAATTTTGACACCGACAGCTATCAGAAGGCGATCGGATATCTCAAGGAGCTCCGGAGCAAAGGCTTCTGATACAAAGAGGACTGCCGCATACATGGCAGCCCTCTTTTTTTATTTTGCAAAAGCAGGCGGAACGCGTTATATCGGGTAGTGGAAAAACGCATGTTTCTTTTGTGTGCAGGAGAATACTTCGTTCGGGAGAGAGGCGATATCATCGATCTTTGCAAAATTCTTGAGTGTATCAAATGGGTTGAAAACGGAAAACCCCGATGCATAAGGGCATTTACCGACACAAGGTCGGATCGGTCCGACGGCAACTGTGCTAAGCACGAGTATATGCTTCGTGCAAGTCCCGGGGTCTCTCGGCAGTTGGGAAAGAAAAAGTTCCCGGCGGCTTTTGTGCGATGAATTGTCAGTCAAGGGTAGGCGCGGAGGGGGCCGTGCCACTTGTGGGAAGCACGCCATTGTGCTATAATGAATGAACAGAACAAACTGGCAACATATCCCAAAATCATAAAAGCGAGACCGGAGGAAAACAGCAATGAAAATTACCTTCATGGGTGCGGGAAGCACGGTTTTTGCACGCAATGTGATCGGTGACTGCATGTGCTCCGAGGCACTGCGGGACAGCGTTTTTGCCCTCTACGATATCGACGGCGACCGACTGAAGGAGAGCGAAACGATCCTGGAAGCCATGCGTCAGGGCAAGGGCGGCTATGGCAGGATCGAATGCTATCTGGGTGTGGAGAACCGCAAGGAAGCGCTGCGCGGCGCCGATTTTGTGGTCAACGCCATTCAGGTGGGTCTGTACGATCCCTGCACCATCATTGACTTTGAGGTGCCCAAAAAATACGGTCTGCGTCAGACCATTGCCGATACGATGGGCATCGGCGGCATCATGCGCGCGCTGCGTACCATTCCCGTGATGGCGGATTTTGCCCGTGATATGGAAGAAGTGTGCCCGAACGCGCTGTTTTTGAACTATACCAACCCCATGGCGATGCTGACGGGGTATATGCTGCGCTATACGGGCGTTAAAACGGTGGGTCTGTGCCACAGCGTGCAGGTGTGCAGCGAACATCTTTTGAAGTCGCTGGACATGGAGGACAAGCTGGAGGGACGCAAGGAGCTGATTGCCGGCATCAACCACATGGCGTGGCTGCTGGAACTGAAGGATAAGAACGGCGTCGACCTGTATCCCGCCATCAAGGCGCGTGTGGAGGAGAAGCTGGCGGAGCCCGACTTCAAGGACAAGGTGCGCTTTGACTACATCAAGCATTTTGGCTACTATTGCACCGAATCGAGCGAGCACAACGCCGAGTACAACATGTTCTATATCAAGAGCAAGTATCCCGAGCTGATCGAAAGATACAACATTCCGCTGGATGAGTATCCGCGCCGCTGCGTGCGCCAGATCGAGGGCTGGAAGAAGGAATATGCCGAGCTGTGCGAAAAGGGCGTGCAGGATCATGCGCGCAGCCGCGAGTATGCCTCCCATATCATGGAAGCCTGTGTGACGGGCGCGCCGTATCAGATCGGCGGCAACGTGCTCAACACCAATTATCTGATCAGCAACCTGCCTCAGGAAGCCTGCGTGGAGGTGCCGTGCCTGGTCAACAGCTACGGCGTGCAGCCCTGCCGCGTGGGTGCGCTGCCTGTGCAGTGTGCTGCCATGAACATGACCAACATCAACGCGCAGCTGCTGACCATCGAAGCGGCGGTGACGCTCAAAAAGGATCATATCTATCAGGCGGCGATGCTCGATCCCCATACGGGCAGCGAACTGGACATCGACACCATCAAAAAGATGGTGGATGATCTGATCGAGGCGCACGGCAGCTATCTGCCGCAGTATCATTAAGGGGAAGCGGATGGCATTCAAAGGCTTTTTGTTTGACAAGGACGGCACGCTGTTTGATACCGAGCGGCTGTATATGAACAGCTGGATGGAGATCGCATCGGAGCGCGGCTTTGTACTGGATATGAAAGGCTTGGACCGCATGCGCGGCAAGGGCGGCGACACTTTGGCGCGTGCGGCGGAGGAGCTGCTGCCCGGGCTCGACTCGCAGGAGATCATGATGGCGGTGTTCCATCGTGCCGAGGAGAAGATGAAGACGGAGCTGCGGCTGATGCCGGGGGCAAAGGAGCTGCTGGTGTGGCTCAAGAGCAACGGCTTCAAAACGGCGGTGGCAAGCAGCGCCATCCGGCGGCAGATCGAGGAGAACCTGCAGCTGTGCGGCATCACGGAGCTGATCGATGTGATGGTCTCGGCGCAGGATGTATCCCACGGCAAGCCCGCCCCCGAGACCTTTCAAAAGGCGGCGGAGCTGCTGGGACTGCGTCCACAGGAATGCTACGCGGCGGAAGACAGCATGAACGGATTGATCTCCGCCCACACGGCGGGATGCTATACCTTTTTTGTGCCCGACCTGAACCCGCCCACCGAGGAGCTGAAGCCGTATTATGATGAGCTGCAGCCCAGCCTGTTGGAAGTGCTGAAAAAACTGAAAGAAAAAATATAAGTTTTTTTACATACGGCGGGAATGTGTTGGCACAAAATTTGCATAGTATAGAGCAAAGACCGTAAGGTCAAATTTATAAGGAGGAAGTATTCCATGAAGAAGCTTCTCGCCATGCTGCTGATCGCCATTATGGCTCTCAGCTCC
>JAKSQG010000027.1 GCA_024404275.1 Clostridia bacterium
AACAAAACGCTGGCGGCGCAGCTGTGCAGCGAGTTCCGCGCTTTCTTTCCCGACAGCGCGGTGGAGTATTTTGTTTCTTATTACGATTACTATCAGCCCGAGGCGTACATTGCCTCGACGGATACCTATATTGAAAAGGACTCGTCCATCAATGAAGAGATCGACCGCCTGCGCCACAGCGCCACGGCGGCACTGCAGGAACGGCGCGATGTGATCATCGTGGCGTCGGTCAGCTGCATCTATTCGATGGGTGACCCGAGCGAATACCTGGGGCAGATGATCTCGCTGCGCCCGGGCATGGCCATGAACCGCGAGGAGCTTTTGCGGCAGCTGGTGGAGATCCAGTTCGGCCGCAACGATATCGGCTTCTCACGCGGTGAGTTTCGTGTGCGCGGCGATACGGTGGAGATCATGCCCGCCAGCATGATGGACAACGCCATCCGCGTGGAGTTCTTCGGGGATGAGATCGATCGCATCAGCGAGTTCAACCCCGTGACCGGCAAGGCAACGCATACCCTGCAGCATGTATCGGTCTATCCCGCCACGCATTACATGACCAATGCCGCCGAAAGGGAAAAGAACATTGCCGTCATTGAGCATGACATGCATGTGCAGGCGGAAATGTTTGAAAATGAAGGAAAGCCCTTGGAGGCGGAGCGCATTCTGCAGCGTACGCGGTATGACATCGAGATGCTGCGGGAGATCGGCATGTGCAGCGGTATTGAGAATTACAGCCGCTATTTTGATGGACGTCAGCCGGGGGATCCGCCGTTCTCACTGCTGGACTACTTCCCAAAGGATTTTATCTGCTTCATTGATGAGAGCCATCAGACCATACCGCAGATCCGCGCCATGTTCAACGGCGACAGGATGCGCAAGAGCGCGCTGGTCAATTATGGCTTCCGCCTGCCTTCGGCGTTTGACAACCGCCCGCTGCGCTTTGATGAGTTTGAAGAGCGCATCGGTCAGACAGTGTTTGTATCGGCGACGCCCGGTCCTTACGAGGCGGAGCATTCGCTCAGGACGGTGGAGCAGCTGATCCGCCCGACGGGTCTTCTCGATCCGAAGATCATTGTGCGTTCCGCAAAGGGACAGGTGGATGATCTGTTGGGCGAGATCCGTGAGGTGACGGCAAGACATGAAAGAGTGCTGGTGACGACACTGACCAAAAAGATGGCGGAGAGCCTGACAGAATACCTGGAGGATTCCGGCGTCAAGGTGCGTTATCTGCACAGCGATATCCATACGATGGACCGTATGGAGCTGATACGCGATCTGCGCCGCGGCGCGTATGATGTGTTGGTGGGTATCAACCTGCTGCGTGAAGGTCTGGACATTCCCGAGGTATCGTTGGTGGCCATTCTGGATGCCGATAAAGAAGGCTTTTTGCGCTCCGAGACCAGTCTGGTGCAGACCATCGGCCGTGCGGCGCGAAACGCTTCTGGACGGGTCATCATGTATGCGGATGTGCTGACAGACAGCATGACAAGGGCCATCTTTGAAACGAACCGCAGACGATCCATTCAGGAGGCGTACAACACTGAGCATGGCATTACGCCGCAATCGGTACAGAATGCCATCCGTGCACTGCTGGAGATCACGGACGCAGCGGACAACGAAGCTGAACGCGAAGAGGGCGTCAGCGACGAGGAGAAGGCACAGCTCATCCGCGATCTGGAGGACAAGATGCTGGATGCTGCCGGCAGCCTTGACTTTGAAAAGGCGGCAAAGCTGCGTGATCAGCTGTTTGCGCTGAAAGGACAGGCCCCTGCCGCCCGCCCGCAGCCGCAGCACCGCAAGCGCCGTGAGTATTACAAGCACGGCAAATCGTAAAGGAGCCTGACAAGATGAAAGTCTATCTTCCGCAGGATATGGATGCCGCGGGCAAGGAATACCTGATTGAACGCGGCTATGAAATCAAGATGGGAACGGGTACAACACCCGAGATCATGGCAAAAGAGATCGTGGATTGTGACGCGGTCATTGTGCGTGTGGCACAGTTTCCTGCGTCTGTGATCAACGCGGCGCCGAAACTCAAGGTAATCGGGCGGCACGGTGTCGGTACGGATAACATCGATGTGGCGGCGGCGACGGCACGCGGCATCCGTGTGACCAACGGACCGTATTCCAATACAGAATCGGTGGCTGAACATGCCGCGGGGATGATTTTAGCGTTGGCGCATCGCATTCCGCTGCTCAATGATGCGGTGCGTGAGGGCAACTGGGGCATTCGTAATTCGCCGATCGGCATGAGCGATATCAAAGGCAAAACACTGGGGTTGGTGGGTTCGGGACGCATTGCCCTGTCGCTAGCGGAGAAGATGCATTTCGGGTTTGGCATGAAGGTCATTACCTACGGCACACGCCATCCCGAACGGCTGCCGGAATATGTGACGATGGCGGCATCGTTGGAGAGCCTGTTTGCAGAGGCGGACGTGGTGTCGCTGCATTGCCCGCTGACGGAGGAGACCCGTCTGATGGTGAATGCCGAATTGCTGAACCGGATGAAGCCGACGGCGCTGCTGGTCAATACTGCCCGCGGTGAAGTGGTGGATGAAATGGCGCTGTACGAAGCGCTGAAAAACAAGAAGATCACCGGAGCGGCGGCGGATGTGGCGGCGGGGGAAGTGATGGATAAGAATCATCCGCTGCTGACACTGGATAACTTTATCGTGTCGCCGCACTGTGCCTCCCATACGCGGGAGGGGAAGATCAACATGGCGGTGCATGCTGCGATGGGCGTGGATGAGGTGCTCAGCGGCAAGGAACCGACCTGGCCGGTCAACTGATATGGAAGTACAGGGAAAAGCAATGGACAATGCAGCTGCGATCGAAAGAATCAAGGCAATGGAACAACGGTTTGACAGTGCGTTGAAAGCAGCGGCGGAGCTGGATGAAGCGATTGAACGGTTCAAAGATTCTGCAAAAGACGTGGAAGCGTTGATTGCTTATTATGAATCCGATGCGTGGCGCAACGATTTTGAGGCGGACGCGGAAGGAAGATTTCCGGCCAACCTGAAACGCGGCGTTTTGTCAGAGGATGGTATTTATAACCTGCTGACGGATTATCAAAGACTGAAGGAAATACTCGTCTGAGGGCTTGCTCCAGATGAAAGGGGGTTCATCGGTGTGGAACTGTGGGATGCTTATGATGGGGATTTTAACAAGATTGAGAACATGACGCTGGTCCGAGGTGAAAGCATACCCAAAGGGGTTTTTCATTTGGTATGTGACGTGATCGTGAAGCATAGTGATGGAACCTTCCTGCTGATGCAGCGGGACTTTCGTAAGCATTATGGAGGCCTGTGGGAAGCAACCGCCGGCGGTTCGGCTTTGCAGGGAGAAGATGCCGAGACCTGTGCAAGAAGAGAACTGCGGGAAGAAACGGGCATCGCGGCGGAACATCTGGCTGAAGTGGGGCGTGTGTGGAAAGACCAGACGATCTATACAGAGTTTTTGTGTGTGACAAGCTGTGCGAAAGACAGTGTGACGCTGCAGGAAGGGGAAACCGTTGCCTATCGTTGGGTGAGCCGCGATGAATTGATTGAGATGAAAGAGGATGAACTGGTAACACAAAGGATGCAGACCTTTATTGAAGAGCTGCAGCGGTAAACGGACTGCGAAGGAGAAAAATGAGCACGAGATCACATTTTATGTGCAGCCTGATCCATAACGGTGTGCTTGGCGGTGGGTTGACGCCGGATGAGAAGGGCGTTACCTTCAGAACCGGCAAGGTGACCGTTGACGCATAATACAGAAACCTCGTCATCGACAGGGGCGAAATCCGTTCACTCACGTGGAAAGGCGTGATGGCGGTGTTTGCCATGAAGAACAGGGAAGAATACCGCTTTTTGATTGTCAATAAGCGGCGGTATGTGAGAAATTACGAAGGATAAACAGAAGACAATCATTTTGAAGATGAAGTGCGATGCATTTCATCTTTTTGTTTGATAAGCATTTAGAAAAATATCTAAATACCTATTGACAGAGATCAAGCATTGATATATAATATTTAGGCAGTCATCTAAATAGTTGACTGATGAAACGAAAGGAGATGTACGATGAGCTTCAATGAAACGATGAAGGCTCTGGCAGATCCTACAAGACGGGCGATATTGAATATGCTCAAGGAAGGCAGCTTGCCTGCCGGAGAGATCGCCGAAAAGTTCGATATGACCGGAGCAACGATCTCCCATCATCTGTCCACGCTGAAGAAGGCGGGGCTGGTGAATGAGGAGAGGAAAAGGAACTTTATCTTCTACACGTTGAATGCTTCCGTTCTGGAAGAGATTCTGTTGTGGATCAGCGAACTGAAAGGAGAGGAAAACAATGATTAAGATGAACAGAGAAGAAAAAAAGGAATTGGTACTGACCACGCTGGTGTGCCTGATTCCGCTGATCGCCGGGCTTTTGCTGTATTCGAAACTGCCGGAGGAGATGGCGATCCATTGGGATGCGCAGGGCAATGTGAACGGAACCAGCAGCAAGCTGGTGGGGACGATTGTGCTTCCTGGCATTCTGGCGCTGCTCAACCTGATCTTCCCGATGCTGCTGCGTATCGACCCGAAATATGAAAACATGAATGGCAAGCTGAAGACACTGACCCACTGGATCATTCCTGTGACCGCGGTTTTCTGCTCCGGAGTCACGCTTGCGGCAGCGCTTGGCGTGAAGACGCATATAGAAGTAATCGCTCCGATGCTGGTGGGTGTACTGTTGGTTCTAATCGGCAATTATCTTCCCAAGACAAAACAGAGCTACACCATGGGCATCAAACTGCCCTGGACGCTGAACAGTGAGGAAAACTGGAATCATACCCATCGTATGGCGGGTTTCCTGTAGGTCATCGGCGGTATGGTGATGATCGTCAGTGGATTCTTTTCCTTCCGCTATATCGCTTTCATTGCGATTATGGTTGTGATGGTTGCAGTGCCTACTGTGTACTCCTATCTGTATTATAAAAAAGAGAATCATGCGAAATAACAACTGAAACACATGAAAAAAAGGATCCGCGGAAGGAAATCTCCGCGGGTCCTTTTGCAATATCAGTAAGGGAGAAGACCGGCTTTCTGGCACCAGTATTTGACCCAGGCAAGCGCTTCACGGCAGTGGTTTTTGAGCCAGTACTGGGGGAGCGTGGCACTGCCGGCGCCCTGTGCGTCAAAGCCGGCATCGGCTGCAAGCGCAAGGGCACGGGCGACATGGTAATCGCTGGTTACAATCAGCACCGAGGTGGTGCCTTCCGGCAGCATCGCCTTGGCGTTGTCGAGGTTTTCCCGGGTATTGACGGAGGTGTCCTCCATCAGGATATCCTGCGCCGGGACGCCGAGCGACAGCAGATAGGTCTTCATGGCCTGCGCTTCGGTGATGGGTTCGTTGTACCCACGGGCGCCGCATACAACAATGGGACGGGGACGGAGGCAGTAGTGCTGATAGGCCATGTCGAGACGGTCCTTCAGCTGACGGCTTAATGTGCCGTCTTCTTTTACCTGCGCGCCGAGCACGATGATGGCACTGTCGTTATCGTCAGGGGTTGGGATGGTCCATTCCCGGATGGCGACATAGCCGACAAGGGCGAAAAAAACGACAGCAGCCAGGATGAGCAGCAACAAAAGGGTGTGTATCAAAGGGTGTTTCCTTTCTCTTTTGGACATTGGGGCTGTGCTCCTTCAGTAATGATAAAGAATGGTGTTTTGCCCGGCAGTCAACGGGGAGGCGTTCCCGCTTGCATCGGGCATGAGGCCGCTGAGCAGAAAACTGAAGCTCTCGTTTTCGGCTGAGATAATGTGGTCAAACAATGTGATGCCGATGCGGCGCAGTGTTTCGTGCAATTCCAGCGTCAGCGAAACATCGGCTTCGGAGGGGGCGGCGCTGCCGCCGGGGTGATTGTGGGCGAGGATCAACCCGCAGGCGCCGCTTTGTGTGGCGACGCTGACGATGTGCCGTGTATATACGCGTACCTATGTGGTATCGCCCGAACCGATTTGGGCTGCGCTGAGGCGTTTCATGCGCGCATCCAGACAAATGACATAGAATTTTTCGTATTTTTCCCCTTCAAACAGGGCTTCGCAGTAGCGGGCGGCGGCGGTGGGAGAAGAGAGGATCGGCGAATCCTCCTATACGCTTTTGCGGTAGGCACGGAAGAGCGGCAGCATCAGCGCAATCAGGGAGGCGGCATTGTCCCCGATGCCATCGATGGTTTGCA
Organism: Clostridia bacterium; assembly: GCA_024404275.1. Classification (GTDB taxonomy): domain Bacteria; phylum Bacillota; class Clostridia; order Christensenellales; family Aristaeellaceae; genus SFMI01. Next base: position 6,206 of record JAKSQG010000027.1, read on the forward strand.
ATTCGTCGGGCGTGGCCTGCAGTACAGCGTGGAGCGAGCCGAACCGTTGGAGCAGCGCATGGGCGATGGGATTGGTATCCCGCCGCGGGATGGCAAAGGAGAGCAGGAACTACAGCACTTCGTGCGGTGCAAACGCTTCAAGACCGGCGGTTTCAAAACGCGTCCTGAGACGCTTGCGGTGTCCTTCGTGCTGCATACCGGAGCCTCCTTTCGCTGATGTGTCTATCATATCACACTTTATCCGATGACTCAACAGATTTGCGGTTGTTGAAACAATTCGGATATGGTAAAATAAAAACACAAGGGGGCAGAATAATGGTTTCGATTTATGGCGGGCGTCCCAACAGATTGTGGCCGCATCTGGTGCGGCTCATTCGTTCGGCACGTTCTGAAAACAAAAAATGCGTGTTGATTGTGCCCGGAGATTTCACACTGCAGGCGGAGAGGGCTTTGATCCGCGATCTGGACTGCAAGGGCTTTTTTGATATAGAAGTATATTCGCTTACCCGATTGACAGGGCAGATTTTGTCGTCCAGACCCCTCTTTGGCCGGAAAGCGATTGATGAAAACGGCAAAAACGTAGCAGTGGCCAGGGCTGTGCTGGAGCGGAAAAAGGAATTGCGTTATTTTGCCCGTATGTCGGAAAGCACGGGCTTTGTCCAGCGCTGCGGCAGCTGGATTGCCGATATGAAACTTGCTCAGATCGGTCCCGCGCAGCTGAAAAAATATGTGGATCAAATGCAGGAGGGTGCTGAGAAGGAAAAACTGAGCGATCTGAACGGCATTTTTGAAACTTATACGGCAATCCTGAGCGATAAGTTTGTGGATAATGAGGATATCCTGACGGCGTCGATTGAAGCATTGCCTGTCAGCGGCATCTTGAATGACACCGAAACGATACTTTATGGATTTGACCGGCTGAATGAGGATTATATCCGGTTTTTATGTGCTGCAGCGCCGTTGGCGTCGCATGTGGCAGTCTATCTTGCGATGGACCGTGAAGACGCTCCCGACGGTGATTGCTTTGAAACGGTCCGCCAAAGTGCTGAAAACCTGCGGCTGCGTCTGCGCAATCAACATCAGCAGCGGGAATGGCTCTGGATCGATGAAGAAGCAGACGACAACAGTCCCGTGGAACTCAAATGGCTGCGGGCGCATCTGCTGCAGCCCGGAGTAAAACCGTGGTCTGAGCAATGTGACGCGGTGACTCTTTTTCAGGCTTCGGTGCCTTATGTGGAGGCACAGTACCTGACCGAAAGTGTATTTGCCCTTCTGGAAAAAGGGGTGAATCCAGAAAAAATCGTGATTCTGTGCGGACATCTGGATATCATGGAGCCGCTGCTTTCCGCTCTGTTTGCTGCCTGTGGCATACCGGCCTATTTTGATGTACAGGCGCCGCTGATTCGGCATGGATTGGCGCGGATGCTGCTGGCAGCCTGCCGTGCGGTCAACGATGGTTATCGCCCGGAGGACATGCTGGAGCTGATCAAATCGGGATACGCTCCGCTGAGGAGTCCGGAGGGTTGGGCTCTTGAAAACTATATACTGAAGAATGGCGTAACCGGGGCAAAATGGAAGACATCCTTTGACACGGATGGCACGGATGGGGAGGTCGAAGCGGCCCGGGTCAAACTGATGGACATGCTGGAAATGCTGAAGGATGAGCTGAAAAACGCACGCACAGGTGCGGAATCCCTGACGGCTCTTGTCCATCTGATGACGAACGCGCAGGTACCGGACAGGCTGGCGGAAGTACAGGAACAGTTGACAAACGCCGGACTGGGAACGGCGGCAGTGCAGAACCGTCAGGTATGGGAAACCATCACCGGCGTACTGGAGCAGATGAACGAAATTGCCGGAGAGGAACGCATTCCCGCGGGTGTGATCACCACGTGGTTGGAAGCGGGACTGATGGGAGCAAAGCTGTCAGCACTGCCGCCTGTTTCCGGCTGTGTCACAGTGGGAGATATCGGTCGGATGATCCCCTTTGAGCCGGAGCATGTTTTCCTTTGCGGCCTGAGCGATGAAGCGGGGGCAGACCGTATCAATCTGATGAGTGAAGAAACTGTCGAAGAGATGGCAGAAAGCATGCAGGTTACCATTGGGGAGAGCCTGAAGGATGCCGACAGCATGGATGAACTGACACGGTGGAAACTGGTCTATGCTGCAAAGAAGCACCTGTATCTTTCCTATCCGCAGGCGTCTCAGGATGGCGCAGCGGCTCGCTGTGACCGTTTTGTGCAGACAGTGACGCGTTTGCTTCCGCAGATGCAGAAGGACGGCAGCCTTGCGGAATCACCGCTGCACGCGGTGTCACCCTTGATCGCGCTCGATGAAATCGGCGTCCGCCTGCGGGAGGGGGCACTGAAGGGAGAATGGCTGAAGGCGTGGAACTGGCTGCTGATGGACGAAAAATACCGGGCAATTGCCGAACAATTGCTGGTACACGCACAGGGACGGCAGAAAACGGAGCAGTTGAGCGAAGAACGTGCCGGAAAGCTTTTCCGGGATAAGAAGATGAGCATCAGCCGACTGGAGACCTTCGCAGGTTGCCCGTATCGGCATTTTGTGCAGTATGGCTTGAAACCCAAGGAAAGATAGATGTGGGGCTTTTCGCCCATTGACAAGGGCAACTTTTATCATGCTGCCATTGAGGGCTTTACCAAAACACTGGCAGAAGAACCGGCATGGCCGAAAATCACCCGCAAAACCTGTGACCGGTTGATGGAAAAAGCGTTGGAACCGCTCGTTGAACAGTGGCGCGGCGGCTTTCTGGAGGGCAGCGCACGCGCCAGAACGGAAGGAGAACGCTACATTCGTTTGTGCAAGCGGCTGGGGTGGGTGTTTACCCGCGGGGCACAGTATTCGAACTTTAAACTATGCGGAAGCGAGATAGACTTTGGTACAGAAGGCAGCCGTATGGAGGCGCTGACGCTTGGATTGACCGATGGCTCCAAGGTACTGCTGGAAGGACGCATCGACCGTGCGGAGGAGTATGTGAATGAAGATAAAAGATATATCCGCGTGGTCGATTATAAGTCGGGTCATAAGGAACTGAAGCCTGAACAGATTCACATCGGCATGCAATTGCAACTTTTATTGTATCTGAAGGCGATGCTGAACGACGATCCATCAGCGGTGCCCGCCGGCGCCTTTTATCAATGGATGGGTGATCCGCTGGATAAACCCGACAGCGAGAAGGATGCGGATGTGCGGCTGGTGGAAGCCCTGAAGCTTAGAGGCGTTGTGTTGGCTGATCAAGAGACGATACGCGCCATGGATGACGAGGATAATCCTGCATCAATGGAAAAAATGCTCAAAAAGGACGGAGCAGCGTTTGCGAATAAGCTGGCACTTCGTCTTGAATAGATGGATACCCTGATCGGAAAGGCTTGCAAGACCGCCGCAAAGCTGACAGAAGAGCTTCGAAAAGGCGAAATTGCCGCTGCTCCTGTGCGGACGGACGACACACACTGTGTTTGTGATTATTGTGCCTATGATGGCATCTGCCGCCGGGATAAAAGTGACCGCAGCAGGGAAAGAAAGCTGAAAAAAATGAGCCCGGAAGCATTGCTTCAAGCAGAAGAAACGCCCGTGACAGATCCCTTCTGATCGACAGTCGATGGATAGATTAAAAAAAGAACGGCTATCATGCCGTTCTTTTTGAATGAGCCGAAGTGCGTCAAACACCGTTGACAATGAGATGGAATGCCGAGTTGCTGTAGAAAAAGGACATGAGACTGCTTTCGGAAAACAGCGCCGTTACCTGACGCACCGGAATGACGGTGAGAACAATGGGCGTCAACTGACAGATGACAAAAACGACAACGGCTCCGCGCAGAAGCCCGAAGATGGCGGCAGTGATGCTTTCACCATGGCGCAGCAGCGGGAAATAGGTTGTATGACCGATGGCGTTGATGACGGTATGCAGCACCACAAAGCAGAGAAAGAAGCAAATCGTATAGGAAAGGGATTGGATGACCGCCATGACAACGGTGTGGGAAACATACTCGTTGACGGTGGAAAGACCGAACGGAGCGAGCGAAAGCGATTGCATGTTGGCCCGAAGCAGGGACTCGATGCCGATAGGGAGGCCGACACCCTTCATGACGCTTTCAAGCGCTGTGCCTGTCAGCCCGGCAGCTGGGGACATGGCCAGGGAATAGTCACCTACCAGTGATCCGGCATCGGTGTAGGTAACCAACAATTGCATAACGGCCTTGTTCCGGCTGAGCAGTTGAACCAACTGCGGGTAGAATAGTCCCGCCAGCAAAAGGCTGAGAAGGGAAACAAAGAATCCAAGCGCGGAGGATACCGACCCTCTGTATAGCGAAAAGATGACGCTGGCGACGAGGATCAGCAGTAAAAACAGATCAATGATGTTCATGGTCATCAGGGAAGCACGACGGCATAGACAGAAGCACCGCTGGCCAACAGGGCACAGCCGTTGGAAGTGATTCCGAGGAAGGCGGTAACGTTGCCGTTGACGGGGATATCCAGTCCGGTGAAACGGTTATCGCTGATATCGGCACGGTAAATACCGGAGGCGGAGAAAGCATAGACCTTGTTCTTGTACAAAGCGGCACCGACACATTCGGAAGGAAGCGTGTAGCGGGTGTCATTTGTACCCTTGAGCAGGCGCAGTTCGGTAAAGCCGCTGCCGTTCTCCACCTGCTGTACAGGCGTGAAGAGCAGGTAGGCGGAGGAGCCGTTTGTCAGGGAGCTGACGAGCTGCCAGCCGTAGACGGTGGCGGCACCGGCGGGATTTTCAGTGCCGTGGTAATCAAACTGGCGCAGCTCACGCGTATCGATGACATTGAGCGTGCTTCCGCAGTAGACAACGGAATAGGGCAGACGCTGGCCGAGGTTGGCAGAACCGGTGTTCATCTGTCCGGCACGGTAAGTGATGAGCGAGGATTGAGGAACAGTGCCGTAAACATCCAGCGAGGTGGTCCAAATGTAGGAACCATCCCCGAAGAAGCCGCAGTCCAACAGCATGACGTCTTCGTAGTTGTTGCTTTCTGTATCGATGACAGAACCGTTGACATCGATAATCGTCAGCGTGGGGCTGATGTTATCGCCGGTTACCACGGCGACATACTTTTCGCCGGTACGGGCGAACTGAATGGTGTCGCCGAGCATGTTGTTGTAGGTGGCGTGACCGTTACGGTCGAGGATCTGCAGCTGACGGCCGCTCCAGACGGAAATGTAACGGGAACCGGCGTCGAACTGCGCGCCGTTGCCGATGGAAACGCTCCACACCTCCGCACCGGAGCTGGTCAGACAGAACAGTGTTCCATTGCTGTAATACAGCACACGATCACCGAAGACCGTCACATTCTGATTGACCTGACAGCGCAGGGAATAGGTTTTGATCTTGGAACTGCCCATGTACTGGGAAACAAGATAGACCATCAGTACGATAAACACAGCGGCGAGAACAATGATCAGTGCCGCCATGGGTGTTCTTTTTTTCTGCTCGGAACGATAACGCGGCATAAGTACCTCCTGAAATCGCTGAGGATATTATAATCGAAAGGGGCCGCACGCGTCAACAATAAAGGAAGATCATCAATCCTCGAACAGCCGGAGCAGGTCCTCATCCGAAAGTTTGGTGGGGATACTCTCGCCGGGGGTAATCAGCTTGTCGAACAGCTTGCGCTTGCTCTGACTCATGTTGACGACCTGTTCCTCAATGGAATCGTGAACCAGCAAACGGATGACTTCCACCTCTTTGGTCTGGCCGATACGGTGAGCACGGTCGACGGCCTGTTCCTCGGCAGCGGGGTTCCACCACGGGTCATAGTGAATGACCATATCGGCACCGGTCAGGTTCAATCCCGTGCCGCCGGCTTTGAGCGACAGCAGGAAGACATTGCCGTGGCCGCCGTTGAAGCTCTCACAAAGACGGACACGCTCGTCAGCAGGGGTTTCACCGTCCAGATAAAGGCAGCCGATGCCTTCCTGACTGAGACGCTGCTCGATGAGGCGCAGCATGCGTGTGAACTGGGAAAAGACCAATGCACGGCGGCCGTTTTGCAGGGCGGGAATCAGAATATCCACAAGCATTTCCAGCTTGCCGGATGCGGCGGTGTAATCGTTCAGGCACAAAGCCGGATGGCAGCAGATCTGACGCAATTCGGTGATGGCACTGAGCACTTCGGCACGGCCTTTGGCCATGCCGCGGGTGGTAAGAATCTGACGCACATAATCGCGCCGGCGCAGCAGGCTGGCCGAATAGACCTTTCGCTGCTCGGCAGACATTTCGGCCATCATGATCCGCTCGAGTTTGTCGGGCAGCTCGGTCAGCACATCCTTCTTGAGGCGGCGCATCAGGAAAGGACGGATGCGCTGCATCAGTTCCTCGCTGTTTTCACCTTCGCCGTAACGGTGCATGAAAGCGGAAACACGCGGCAGGTAACCGGGAAGAATAAAGTCAAAAATACTCCACAACTCACCCGCGTGGTTTTCCATGGGCGTACCGGTCAAAGCGATGCGGGTTTCGGCTTTGATGGTCTTGACTGCGTGAGCCGCCACACTGGAGGCGTTCTTGATCTGCTGCGCCTCATCCAGCACGGCAAAACGGAAGGTCACCTCGGACAGAAGCGGTGCATCGCGGCGGATCAGCGGATAACTGGTCAGTACGATGTCGGGTGCTTTGGAGGAGGAAAGACGTTCGATCTGCTCGGCACGGGTCAGCTGACTGCCGCTGATGAGCATGACATCCAGCTCGGGAGCAAAGCGTTTGAACTCACTCAGCCAGTTGTAGGTCAGCGAAGTGGGGGAAACGATGACAGAGGGTTTACGTTCCGGTTCGGTACGGATGTAGAACAGTAGGGCGGCGATGGTCTGAATGGTTTTGCCAAGGCCCATATCATCGGCCAGAATGCCGCCCATGTGCAGGGAATGCAAGGCGCAGAGCCACTCGAAGCCGCGCTGCTGATAGGGGCGAAGGCAGGTAAGCGGCGATTTTACCTCGGCGACTTCCATGCGGGCGGCACGCTGTGCTTCCTCGTCCAGCGTGACAGGCAGGTGATGGGCACGGATGAGCGCTTCCATATAGGAAGCACGGTACATGCCCATTTCCTGCGTGCCGGTCAGCTCGTTCGATTCGCAGACGGCTTCTGCCAGTGGCTGCCAGTCGTCGGTATCTTCCAGTGAAATGAAGGAACCATCCTTGAAACGGAAATAGGAGGAACGGTCGCGAAGAGCACGCATGAGCGGCAGCAGTTCCTCAGTGATTTCGTCATCCTGCAGCAGATCGAGCTTCAATTGGCCGCCTGCACCGCGCAGCATGCCGGTAAGGCGGGGCTTACGGGGGGTGAGTTTTTTGAAATCGTTGCTGAAAAATACCTCGGCATAGTGTGTCAGCTCGCCGTCGCCTTCGGAGACAAAACGATAGATCTCATCATTGCCGCTCAGATAGACAAGACCGCCGGAAACACGGAAGCCGGCGTTGGCGAGCACTTCGGTCACTTCCTGCTCATGCTGCGCGTCACGCAGCAGCAGTGGAGAAACACTGTCGTTGGGGGCAGCGAAGGGATCGATCACGGTATCGCCGTAAACAAATTCCGTGCGGGCGGTGACACCGACGCCCTCACGATCTAGGTAGACCCGTGCACGGAAGGGTTCCCGGATCAGTTGGCATTCCAGCTGGGGAGCGAAGCGCAGATCACCGATGCGGCTCAGCCAGAGCACAAGCTGGCTCATGACACGCCCGGTGCGGGCGGGTTCGAACAGAAACTCCGTGACGCCGTTGATGCGGTCTTTGACACACAGGCCGGCGACAGCTCGCTGCGCTTCGGGGACGCGCGTGACATAACCATCGACCAGTGCGTAGGAGCAGTCGGCTGTCAAAGGGATGAAATCACTGTCAAAACCCGCTTCGATGCACAGATGATGGACACCCTGGCGCGCCCGGTCGGACAGCGTAAAGGTGAGCGGAAGAGGATCGGTCTTGACCCCTTGCTGCGCAATGGCGGTGGTGCCGACCTGCAGGCGATAATCCAACCGCTCCAGAAGTTCCCAGACACGGGCAGCGGTGGTCTGCGGCAGGGGCATCATGCGTGCATCCTGAATGCCGATGGAAATACCGGCAAAACGCAGCGTATCACAGTGGGAACGCAGAATTTGCAAAAGTTCTTTTTGCGGCGCGGGAAAACGCATCCAGTCGGCGAAAAAGGTAAAGCCTTTGCCGACCTGCAGGGAACGGTTGCCGTCGATGGTGTCCAGCAATTCGGGGATGGAGCGCACCACATACATACGGTCCTGACCGATGCGCAGTCCAATGCTGAAGGAAGAGGGGGTAATGCGAAGCTCAGGCTCAAGACGAATCAGGGTGGATTCGGGCAGCGCGTATTCCATCATAGAGAACAGGGTCTCGGAACGTTCCTTGGCCTGCAGTTCCTTGAGGGATTTGAGGGCTCCTGATTCTCCGGCAGAGAGCAAGGCGGCGAGAAGATGGCGGCAGCGGGGAGAGGCGTCGCAGCTGCATTCGCCGCTGCCATTGGCAAACAAGTGCACTTCATTGCGTACGCCAGCCACTGAGTAGGAAATATATTCGGGGCAGCGCTTGTTTTCAGTCACCGCACCGCGGCGGTAAAGCATTCTGCCTGCATCAAATTCTTCGTTTCCGAAGCGTTCCAGTAATCTGGTTACATCCATTCAATCAAACCTCCGGCGCCAAAGGGCGCATCTTATATCAATACGACAAGACAA
>JAKSQG010000028.1 GCA_024404275.1 Clostridia bacterium
TTTTGAGTTTTTTTCACTTTTTTTTGAACTTTTTTTCGAAAACGAACGGGGTTTTAGCCTCAAACAGCTATTGTTCGTGTTTTAGTCAATATATAGTGTGTACGTCATTATAACCCCACAACGGGCAACGTACAGCCAAAGAAGAGCATTCGTAACTTCCTTCAAAATTGTGCTGAAAAATTGTCCGGCTCTTGTCATTTTTCGTGTTTGATGGTAGAATAAGTCATACCTTTTAGGGAGGCAATCATAGATATGGATCAGAACGTTAAGCTCATTGCCATGGATCTTGACGGCACACTGACACAGCATCGTTCTCTCCTCGGAGAAGAAAACCGTGCTGTGCTGAGTGAGCTCAAACAGCATTATGAGCTGCTCATGGTCGGGGCCGGCACCTGCCGCCGCATATTTGATCAGATGCAGCAGTTTCCTATAAACATTATCGGCAACTACGGTATGCAGGAATCCCGCTATACAGATAAAAACGGTTTTGAACTTATCCGCAGTGAGGATGCTTCCGTTGACAAAGCAGAAGTGCTTCGCCGTTCCGCCGCCATCCGCAACAAGTATGCTTTGAACACCTGGGCCGGTGAAACGCTTGAGATCCATCCGACCGGTATGCTCACCTTTCCCGTCCTGGGCACAAAGGCGCAGATCGCCGACAAGCTAAGCTATGACCCCGATAAATCCAAGCGCACTGTGATGTATCCTTTTGTAAAGGAACTCTTTTATGACTATAACGTCATGATCGGCGGCAGCTCTTCCTTTGATATCGTTCCCGGTCGCTTCGGCAAGAAGAACGCGCTGACCCGCTATATGGCAGAGCACGGCTACACCATGGATCAGGTCGTCTACTGCGGCGACGATTTCGCCGAGGGCGGCAACGATCATGATGTGTATGCTGCGGGCTTCCGCTTTATCAAGGTGGACCATTATCAGAATTTCGGCCGGCTCATCCGTGAAGCCGGTCTGTTGGGAGATTGATTTATGGCTACGCTCTATTCTCAGGTGGAAAACTATGTCCGTGAGGGGATCAACAACGGCCGATGGGCACCCGGTGATGTGCTGCCCAAAGAAGTCGAGTTGTGCGAGCAGTTCGGCGTCAGCCGTCCGACGGTGCGCACCGCGCTGAGCAAGCTGGTACAGGAAGGCTACATCCAGCGCATCAAGCGTAAGGGCACCGTGGTGCGTGAATGGCGCACGCTGGCTTCCTCCACCCTCTTCATCGAATCCTTCCATAAAGAACTGGAAGAAGAAGATGTGGATGTGGTGACCGAGGTGCTCGATCGCCGTCTGGTCGATGCCCCCGAGGATGTGCGCAAGCACCTGCATCTGCCCACGGGCGCAAAGATGGCGCTGCTGCGCCGGCTGTGCTATGCCCGTGACTCCTTTGCCAAGGGACCTGTTGTGCTGACCACTTCTTATCTGAATGAAAAGATCTGGCCCGTGCTGAAGGACTCCGACCTGGAGCATGTTTCGCTGCATGCCGTAACGGAGCAGTGCGACTGCAAGCGTGTGCAGATGGAAAAGGAGATCACGCTGCACTATCTGACCGTTGACGAAGCACGCATTCTGTGCGAAAGCACCGGTGCGCCTGCCTTCAAGGTCAGCACCGTCAGCTATGACCGTCACGGACGTGTGGTGGACTGGTGCGAAAGCATCTATCCCCCAAACCGCAACAAGTTTACCCTGTGCATCCGCAAGTAATCTGAATTCTATATAAAGAAGGTGTTTTGGTTGCGCCTTTCCACCTCCAGCAATATCTGCAATTTTGACCGCGGTCAGCCCTACATGGTGTCGTTTGAAGAAGCCCTCCGCATCTGCGCCGCCGCCGGTTACAAATACATCGATGCCAATCTTTGCGGTCTTGCCCGCCCCGGCAAGAAGGTCAGCCCTCTGACGCAGGAGGACTGGATGGAGAAGGCAAAATAGTGGCGGCAGCTGGCGGATGAGCTGGGGATCACGCTTTTGCAGGGTCACGCCTGGTGGGCCATCGGTCGCGGCGTACAGCAAGGAGAAAACCCCGGTGACGAATTCGGGGAAGAGATGATGCGCCGCAGCGTACTGGCAGCGGAGCAGTTGGGCATCCGTGAGCTGGTGGTGCACCCCTACTCGGTCTTCCGGGGCGACACAATGCTGACAGATGAGGGGTACGCCGACAATCTGCGCTATTTCAGCCGTTGGGCGGCATTTTTCAAGCAGCACAACATGGAAATGTGCATTGAAAACATGGTTGGCAAGCCCGGCAGTGAAAACCCGAGCATCTGGGCTGACGTCACCCGTCTGTGCCGTCTTGTCGACGAGATCGGCGAGCCGCATGTGGGGACTTGTCTGGATACCGGCCATGCATTCCTGTCAGGAGATGATCCCGCCGCATGCGCGCGGCAAATGGGCAGCCGGCTCAAGGCTACACACATTGCCGACAACAAGGGCGACCGGGATGCGCACGTCTCCCCCTTCATGGGCAGTATTGACTGGCCGGAGCTGGTGCGTGCCCTGCGTGACATCGGTTATCAGAATGATTTCTCCTTTGAAACGCAGAACCTGTCCGCCTGCTTCCCGCTGGCGGTGCAGCCGGAGATCATCCGCTTCTCGTATACGCTGGGTGAATACCTGCTCTCCGACGCACTGTTTACCGATATCGGACAGCAGCCGCCGATGTAAACTTTGCTGATTGCCGCTTTCTGTATGATACAGGAAGCGGTTTTTTGTTTGCGCAATCTGATTCCGCTGTGTTATAATATATATCTGTACGATTTTGCCGCGTTCTGCACGGAGGCTTGAGATATGAAAAAAACATTCCTTCTGCTTATGTTCCTGCTGGCGCTGCTGCCCATTGGCGTAAGCGCCGACATCATCATCAATGAGGCCATGGCCAGCAACGGCGTGTTCCTCAATGAACGCCACGACGACTGGATCGAACTGTACAACAGCGGCAGCGACAAGGTATCGCTGGAGGGATGGTATCTGAGCAACGATCCCTTCAATCTGCACAAGTGGAGCTTTCCCGCCAAGGCTTCCATCAAAAAGGACGGCTACCTCGTTATTTATTGTACCGATGATGATGTGATCACAGGCGGTCCCTCCGGTGCCATCTATGCCAATTTCAAACTGTCCGCCAAAGGCGAATCGGTCTATCTGACCGACCCCGACGGCAGCACGACCTCTGTGACCTTCGGTGCACAGTTTGGCAACATATCAAGCGGTATTCCAAGCGGAGGTGAGGGCTGGCATTACCTGGAGAAGTCCACCCCCGGGGCTGTCAACAGCAGCGCCGCTTATGACGCCCGTGCCAAGGAGCCTGTCATCGAAACCGCCGCCGGCTTTTACAGCGGCAGCGTCATCGTGACCATGAGCTGTGCCGAGGGACAGGAAATACGCTACACCACGGACAGCAGCGAGCCCGACCGCAATTCAACGCTGTACACGGAGCCCTTTGAGATCAAAAAGACCACGGTCATCCGCGCCCGTGCCTTTGGCAGTGAGCTGCTCGGCTCCACCACCGCAGGCAGCACCTTCTTCATCAACGACGCCGCGGTGGATGCGTCGGTCCCCATCGTTTCCATCTATACCGATCGCGATTACTTCTTCTCCAACAAAATGGGCATCCTCGTGGAAGGCAACGCCAAGAACCCCAATTATAACCGCAACTGGGAATACCCGGTGACCATTGAGTATTTTGACGAGAACAAGACCCGTGTGATCGCCCAGACAGGCAGCGTCAAGGTCAACGGCGGCTCCTCCCGTCAGAATCGTCAGAAAAAATCACTGGCCATTTACGCCCGCAGCGTATACGGCGGCAGCGACAGCTTTGATTATCCCTTCTTCGAAAACCGCGATTACGATTCTTATTCCACCATTCTGCTGCGCTCCACCGCCTCCGACTTCAACTCCTGCCGCTTGCGCGACGCGGTATTCGGTGAGATGAGTGACGGTCTCGGCGTCTACTATCAGGCAGGTCGCCCCATCATTGTCTTCATCAACGGCGAATACTACGGTCACTACAATCTGCGTGAAAAGCCCAACAAGTATTCCCTGGCACAGTGGGAGGGCATTACCGACCCCGATGTCATCAAGGGCGTGGATATTCTGATGGGCACCGGCATGAACGCCACCGATGTGGTGCAGGGCAGCTCCGCCGACTGGGTGGAACTGATGAACTACTGCCGGAAGAACAAACTGGACACTCCCGAAAAACTGCAGTATGTGCTGGACAGGGTCGATATCGACAGCCTGTACAACTACGCTATCTTTAATATCATCCTCGGCAACTACGATATCGGCAACACCCGCGTATATCGTTTCCCCGGTGGAAAATGGAAGTTTATGCTGCATGACATCGAATCCGGCTGCATGGGCGACAAGAGCGATCCCCTTGGTTCCATCATCCGCAGCAAAAGCAGCAAGACCAACAACTATCCTCACTATATTCTGGCCGCGCTGCTGGAGCAGGAGGAATACAAGGATCTGTTCCTGCGCCGCACCGCGGAGATCGTCAAAAGCAATTTCCTTTATTCCGAACAGGTCAAGCCCATCTATGAAAAATGGTCCGCCAAGCTGGAAGAGCTGCTGCCGCGGCATCTGACCAAGTTCCGCAGTTTCAGCAGCATCAAAGACTGGCGTGTCAATGTGAAAGCCAGCATGTATTATGCGCGTATCCGTCCGCGCAAGATGATCGATCAGATCTGTTCCAAGCTGGGCGTCCAATCCGCCGCCAAGCAGGAGTATTTCGGTGAGGTCTTCAAGCTGCTGGACATTTACAATGCCGAAGGAACATAAATCATCAACATAAAAACCACCCTTGCACTCGCGAAAGAAATCTCTTCTTCTCTGTGCAAGGGTGTTATTATTGAGGGTAATTGTCTTTTCTTTTGTTACCTTCTGAAACTGTCCAGACCGCGCAGCACCTACGGCTCGCGCACGTCACGGGCATCGGTGAACATCTCGCGCGTCAGGATGGCGCCGTTGCGGTAATACAGGCAGATGAACGGACAATCCTGCCAGAACAGATTCTGAATGTCGATGAGCGCGCTCTTATAGGAATCAAAATCCAGCGCAGCGCGCAGCTTTTTGTGCAGCGCATCCATGGAGGAATTTTTATAACGGCCGTAGTTGCCGGTGTTGCCGCTCATCAGCAGATAGCCGGGGTCCGGCGTAAAATCGATGTTGTAGGCGCAGATGCATAAGTCATAGCTGGCGGCATTCAGTTTTTCCTGCGCGTTTTTGAAGGTATAGGTCACCACGGAGCATTCAATGCCCACCGCCGCAAGATCATCGGCGATGCGGTTGGCCGTTTCCACGCGTACGGAATTGTCCTGCTCCTCATACACATAAAAGCGCAGATGCAGATTGGCTTTGCCGCCGTTGATGATGGTATCCCGCACGCCGTCGCCGTCGGTATCGGTCCACCCGGCTTCCTCCAGCAGCGCCATGGCCTTCTGGCGGTTGGTCTCCTGTTTGGTGGCACCATCCCAGTACGTCCAGGTATTGGGAATCAGCGGCGTATCGGTACGGGTGACCATGCCGTAATACACATTGTTGGCGATGTCGTCAATGTTGATGGCGTAGCGGATGGCCTGACGCACCCGCACATCATTCAGCTCCCGGGACGCGTTATTGAGCATGAGCACTTCCAGCTGGGTAGTGCGGAAGTCAATGTTATAAGAGTTGACGCCGCTGCGGTACTGTGCCGCCGTGATGGCGCGGGTCAGGATGGCATCGACGTTACCGTACTCGTAGTCGGTGATCAGGCTGCGGCTCTTGTCATAGAAGATCACCATGATCTGTTTATAGTCGGGTGCCTGTTTCCACCAGCCATTGTAGGCGGACAAAAGCAGATAGGAATCCTTATCGTAGATATCCAGATAATAGGCGCCTGTGCCCACGGGGTTAGCCGCCTGGACCTCGCTGCTTTTGAGGACAGGGAAGGTCATGGCATACAGGAAACCGAAATTGGCGCGGTCTGTCGTGATGACCACGGTGGAGTTGTCACTGGCCTGAATGCTGTTGACAAAATACTTGAGGGTGGAATAGCGGCCTGTTTTTTCTTCATTCGCCAGGCGCAAAATCTCCTGCGCCGTCGCTACCACATCATAGGCTGTCAGCGGCGTGCCATCGTGAAAGGTAATGCCTTTGCGTAAATAAAAATACCATGTTTTTCCGTTCGCGGAGGAGGAGTAGCTTTCGCACAGACAGGGCTGCGGCATATAGTCATCATCCAGCTACAGCAGACCCTCGTACATCAGGTCGGTCACGCTCATGAATTCGCGCTCCACCGGCACCAGCGGATTGACCTTTTCGGTGGCCACCGAAATAATGCCGATATGCAGCGCGTCAGACACATAATCCGCCCCCGCCGTCTGCGGCATCATGGAAAGCAGCAGCACTGCCAGCAAAAGCAGGCTGTTAATGCGCGTCCGGATAGAAATGCTGGAAATAGATCGCATAGGCTTCGTAAACCTTTCTTGCGTAATAGCGGGTATCATCGGTGGGGATGGTATCAATGGTCAGCGTGTGTCCGTCCTCCGAATGGTTCATCATCCAGTACTTGACATTGTTAGCCCCGGCGTGATAGGCACTGGCCATTTTGATGGGGTCGCCGTTGAATTCCCGGCTCAGACGCCCCAGATAATAGCAGCCGTAACGGATGTTGGTCTCGGGGTCGAACATATCGTCAAAGGTGGTCTTTCCCTCTTCATCCAGCCAGCGGCAGATATCGGTGAAGGTGCCCTGCATGATCTGCATCAGTCCGCGGGCACCCACGCTGCTGACCGCCTTTGGGTCATAGCTGCTCTAACGCAGGATGATGGCTGCCACGAAAGCGGGATGAATGTCGTTTTCGGCGGCGTACTTTTCAATCCAGTCACGGTAGCGCACCGTGTGGCGGTTGACCAGCGTTTCATAGGCGGCGGCTTCCCGCTCTCTTTCCTGCTCCAGCTGACGGAGGTTGCCCTTCATCAGACCCAGCAGCAGAATGGACAAAATCAGCAGAAGGCTCAGCACGATGACTGTTTTAAGCGGAAAAGGCGCTTTCATGGAAAAGAACAGCACTGGTCGCTTCTTTTCCTGTTCGGAACGCCGTCTGCGAACCGTCTGATCTTCACTCATGGCGCATGCTCCTTTCCGCGGCGCGCAGCAACCGCCGCGCTCGCTTTTGCGTTTCTCCAAGCGGTCTGTCATTTTGGATCACATGATCCGCCCGCTTTGCTTTCTCGTCAAGCGGCATCTGCGCATCGATGCGCGCTTCCGCTTCCGCTGCCGGCAGATGATCGCGGCGATGGATGCGGCGGATCTGCGTCCCCCGGCGCACGGTGACGCACCAGGTCTCATCGCACAAGCGGTCCATGCCCGTTTCAAACAGCAGGGGGACATCCCACACCAGCACCGCTGCCGCGCTTTCCCCGGTCTGCCGCTGCATGCGGCCAATGACCAGCGGATGCAGGATGGCGTTCAGCTTTTCCAGCGCTTCGGGATGCCCAAACACCGCTTGCCCGAGGGCACGGCGGTTGAGCACTTCACCGTTGAATACCTCATCCCCAAAGACAGCGCGGATCTGCGGCAAAGCTTCGCCGCCCTCCGCGGTCAGTTCATGGGAGATGGCATCAGCATCCAGCACCGGTACACCCAGCGTACGCAGATAGCGGGCCACCGTGCTTTTGCCGCAGGCGATGCCGCCTGTCAGACCGATTACATACGGCTTATTTGGTTTCATACCAGCTCTTTCCGGTGTGCACTTCTACGGTCAGCGGCACATCCAGCTCCATCACGTGCTCCATGCAGTCGCGCAGCAGCGCTTCCACCACAGCGCTTTCCTCCTCGGGGCATTCGATGATCAGTTCATCGTGTACCTGCAGAATGAGACGAGCCTTCAAGCCCTTCTCCTTGAGGGCACTGTGCACACGCACCATGGCCAGCTTGATAATATCGGCAGCTGTGCCCTGCACAGGCGTGTTCATGGCGGCACGCTCGCCGAAGGAGCGCACATTGGCATTGGCCGCCTTGAGCTCGGGCAGTCTGCGCACACGGCCGAACAGCGTGCGGCTTTCCCCCGCGGCATAGCCATCGGCCACCGCTTTTTTCATAAAGCGCTGCACGCCGGGATAGGTCTCAAAATACTTTTGGATGAAGGCATCGGCTTCCTTGCGGCTCATGCCCGTGTTGCGCGCCAAGCCGAAACCGCTGATGCCATACACCAGCCCGAAGTTGACCGCCTTGGCGTTGGAGCGCAGCTGCGGCGTTACCTCTTCGATGGGGATTCCCGCCACCTCTGCCGCCGTACGGGCGTGGATATCCTGTCCCCTGCGGAAGGCGTCCAGCATGGCGGCATCGCCCGAGAAGTGCGCCAGGATGCGCAGCTCGATCTGGCTGTAGTCGGCATCCACCAGCACACAGCCGGGGGCAGCCGTGAAGGCGCGGCGGATTTCCCGTCCCAGCGGCGTACGCACAGGAATGTTCTGCAGATTGGGCTCCGCGCTGGAGATACGCCCCGTAGCGGTGCCCGTCTGGTCGAAGCTGGTGTGGATGCGCCCGTCGGGCCCGATCTTTCGGATCAATGCCTCGATGTAGGTGCTGTTCAGCTTGCTGACCTGACGATACTCCAGAATCATGCCAATGACAGGATGATCGTCCTTCAGCGCTTCCAGCGTATCGGCATCGGTACTGTAGCCCTTCTGCGTCTTTTTGCCGGCACGAAGGCCCAGCTTTTCAAACAGGATAACACCCAGCTGCTTGGGAGAATTGATGTTGAAGGTTTCGCCCGATGCGGCATAGATCATTTCCTGCAGTTCCTTTTCCCGGGCGGACAGACGGCTGCCGATATCCCGCAGCACCTGCGCATCGGCGCAGAAGCCCACGCTTTCCATATCGCGGAGTACAGTCAAAAGCGGCAGCTCGATCTCATCCATGACGCGGGTCAGTTTCTCTTTTTTCAGGGCGGCTTCCTGACGCTGCATCAGCGTCAGCACACCCGAGGCATCGTTATCGGCAAAGGCGGACAGATGATAACTCTTTTCCTGCGGATTGAGCACATACGCCGCCAGCATGGTATCAAAGGCAATTTCGGGCAGCGGACGGCCCTCCGCCGCAAGGCGGTGCAAAAGACGCTTGCCGTCATGGGTAATGACCTTGCCCTGCCACAACGCATCACAGTCGGAAAGCGGATCGCCGCCCATCGCGGGCAGATCAAACAGCCCGATCTGACCGCCCAGCTGCACACGGGCACGGCTGGTGCCCAACGCTGCCGAAAGGGTTTCATCTCCCAGCAGCACGGCAGGGATACCCTTCGCCAGTTTCTGCGCGGCGGCGGCATCCAGCTCGGTCCAATCTTCAAAAACAGGGGCTTCAACCGGCGTTTCGGTCTCGGTCTCCGCTGCGGCGGCGGAAGTGCCGAACTCTTTTTCCAGACGCTGCGCCAGCTGCATCAGACCGTACTTTTTCATCAGCGGCACGGCGTCCGCCATATGATGCACATCGTAATCGTCATAGTGCGGCACGATGGGAATGTTGCGCAAGATGGTGGCAAGATGCTTGGAGAAGCGGCCGCTCTCGGCGCCGTTCCGTACCTTTTCGCCCAGCTTGCCTTTGATCTCCTCCGCGTGGTCGAGTACGTTTTCCAGTGTGCCGTATTCGGTCAACAGCTTGACCGCCGTCTTTTCGCCGATGCCGGCGATGCCTGGAATATGGTCGCTGCTGTCTCCCATCAAGCCCTTCAGGTCGGTGATCTGCGCGGGCGTGACACCGAACAGCTCCTTGACGCGGGCAGGGGTGCACTCCTCAATTTCGGAAATGCCCTTGCGGGTCAAAAGCAGCGTGACCTCGTCATCCACCAGCTGCAGGGCGTCGCGGTCGCCGGTCAGCAGCAGCGCGTCCAGACCGTGGGCACGGCAATCCAGCGACAGGGTGCCCAGAATGTCGTCCGCCTCATAGCCGGAAAGGCTCAGTACCCCCAGCCCCATGGCGGACAGGATCTCCTTGATGATGGCAAACTGGGGCTTGAGCTCCTCCGGCGTGGCGGCACGCCCGGCCTTGTATTCCGCATACTCGGTATGGCGGAAGGTGGGCGCATGCTCGTCAAAAGCCACGGCGCAGCAGCGGGGCTGACGCTCCCGGATACAACGCAGCAGCATCATCAAAAAGCCATGCACGGCATTGGTATACACCCCGTCATGGTCCATCAGCGGCAGGGCATGAAAAGCCCGGTACATCAGGCTGTTTCCGTCCACAATCAGCAGTACATCCCGCATAGGTCGCACCTCCACAATACCATTATACCACACCCGCGGCAGGAATACAAAGGGGCGAAAAGCGGCTTGCATGGTAAAAAGCTTGCATCCACAGCGGTTTTTGACTATAATATAAGGTATGAAAGTATGCTTTTCCGGGAGGATGAACGTTTTGAAGCGATTCACCGTGCTTTTAGCCGTTTTGATTTTGCTTCTGCTTGCCGCCTTTGCGCACGCGGAAGAGGTTTCCTATTATACCGAAACGCCGGAGCTGCTCCGCTTCAGCCAGACCATCAGTGAGAAAAAAACGGTCGGCAAAAAGGGCTGGTACACCTGTACCTATCCCAAAACCGCCCGTGAGGATGTCAACGCCGCCATCGCCTCTTTGGTGGACGACATGACCGCCGCTCAGCTGGACGCGCTGAAGGCGCTCAAGTGTGAGGACGAAGCCTGGCTGGATACGGGAGCCGAAATCAGCCGCACCGGCGAAAAGTATCTGAGTTTTCTGCTCATCAGCCGGCTGTCGAGCGACAACACACTGGTCAACACCGATATGACCACCCGTGTCTATGACATGGAAAGCGGTACTCAGCTTTTTCTGACGGATCTGTTTGACACCGGGTCCGATTTTTGGACACTGCTTGAGCAGGAGGTGCGCACCCAGCTGACCGCTTACTTCGGCGAGGCTGTCGCCCCCGACACCGACGCGCTGGACGCCCTGTGCCGCCGCGAAGCGCTGGAAAAGGCCGATTTTACGTTGGAAGCCGCATCTCTGCAGCTGCACTACCCGGCGGATGTACTCTACGAAGGCAAGGAAACGCTGATGCATGTGCGCCTGTGGTACAGGGATGTGCGCCCGCTGATGAACGGAGCCGCTGCCCAGAGTGTGGATAACAGCCGCTACCGCATGGTCGCAATGACGTATGATGACGGTCCCTCGGTCTATACCAAGCGGCTGCTCAATTATTACCGCAACTATGGCTATAAATGCACCTTCTTCGTCATTGGTCAGCGCTTTGGCTATGCCAACACCCTGCAGCGTGAACATGACGCCGGGCATCAGGTGGCGAGCCATACCTACGCGCATGACATCGTCACCCGCAAGACCATTGACTGGTGCCTGGATGACTGGGCTAAAATGACAAACGGCATGCAGCGCCTCTTTGGCAAAGCGCCGGTTTGCATGCGTGCCCCGGGCGGCAACGACCACAGCTATATGTACGAGGGCAATGTGCCGCTCATCCACTGGTCATGGTCGGCAGCGGACGCAGTGGGCAACAACTGGAGCGATGAAAAATACGCCAACCGCATCATTGCCAATGTGCGGGATGGCGGCATCATCCTGATGCACGATATCAACAATCTGGTAGCGGATTACTCCATCCGTGTACTGCGTCATCTGCAGGACAACGGCTGGATGGCCGTGACCATCGAGGACCTGTTTATGGACGCCGGCTACGCACTGGAAAGCGGCCACATCTACTACAGCACCCACGAGATCATCACCGAACCCAAATGAGAGGATCAAAATGGCAGATAATTCTTACAACGCGGGAAAAATTCAAGTTTTGGAAGGTCTGGACGCGGTCCGTATGCGTCCCGGCATGTACATCGGCACCACCTCCGTGCGCGGTCTGCACCACCTGTTATGGGAGATCGTGGACAACGGCATCGATGAGGCGCTGGCCGGCCATGCCACCGAGGTACAGGTAACGCTGCACAAGGACGGCTCCGCCTCCGTGTGGGATAACGGCCGCGGCGTGCCCGTGGATGAGCATCCCACGCTGCATGTCACGGGCATTGAGCTGATCTATACCCGCCTGCACGCGGGCGGCAAATTCGGCAACGACAACTATGCCTATTCCGGCGGTCTGCACGGTGTTGGCGCTTCGGTGGTCAACGCGCTTTCCAAATGGATGGTAGTCGATTCCTACCGCGATTGGACGCACTATCAGATGCGCTTTGAGACCGTATGGGATGAAAAAGAAAAGAAGTTCCACGGCGGCCGCCCCGTGACCGGGCTGCAGAAGCTCGGGAACACCCGTAAGCGCGGCACGCTGGTGCGCTTCATGCCCGATGATACCATTTTTACCGAGGATCACCGTTTTAACGGCGAGACCGTTTCCCGCCGTCTGCGGGAACTGGCGTACCTCAACAAGGGGCTCAAGATCCTGTTTGTGGATGAGCGTGCCAAAGAAGAAAAGGACCGGCAGATGGAATTCTGCTATGCCGGCGGCATCAGCGATTATGTCAAATTCCTGAACAGGGACAAATCACCCCTGCATGATGAGCCCATCCTGCTGGAGGGCAAAAAGGACGACGTCATCTGCTCCGTGGCCATGCAGTACACCGACGGCTACACCGAATCGGTGTTCAGCTATGTCAACAACATTCCCACCGGTGAGGGCGGCACCCACGAGATGGGCTTCCGCACCGCCATGACCCGCGCCTTCAACGATTATGCCCGCAAGATCGGCGCGCTCAAGGAAAAGGACAACAATCTGGCCGGTGAGGACTTCCGTGAGGGTCTGACCGCCGTGGTGACCGTGATGGTCAAAAACCCGCAGTTTGAAGGACAGACCAAGGGACGCCTTGGCAACAGCGAGGTCAAGCCCGCCGTGGAAGCCATTCTGTCGCTGCGGCTGGCTGAGTTCCTGGAGAACCTCAAAAACGGCGAGCTGGCGCAGAAGATCATTGAAAAAGCCGTCAAATCGGCCAAAGTGCGCGAGGCTGCCCGCAAGGCGCGTGACGCCGCCCGCGTGCGCAACTCGCTGGAAGCTGCGCCGCTGGTGGGCAAGCTGTCCAGCTGCACCGGCCGCAAGCCGCAGGAAAACGAGCTGTTCATCGTGGAGGGCGACTCCGCAGGCGGCAGCGCCAAGCAGGGCCGTGACCGCCGCTTTCAGGCCATTCTGCCGCTGCGCGGCAAGCCGCTCAACGCCGAAAAGAAGCGCCTCGATCAGGTGCTGGCCAATGAAGAATTCCGCAGCATCATCACGGCGCTTGGCACCAACATCGATGAGGACTTTGACCTGAACTCCCTCAAATATCACAAGGTCATCATCCTCTCCGATGCCGACCAGGACGGCGCGCACATCCGCGCCATTCTGCTCACCTTCTTCTACCGCTACATGCGCGAGCTGGTAGCACAGGGACATGTGTACATCGGCATGCCGCCGCTGTATCTGGTCAAGCGCCCCGGCAGCGAGGAATACGCCTATGACGACAAAGCGCTGCGTGAGCTGACCGCCGGTAAAAAGAACTATTCCATCCAGCGCTACAAAGGTCTGGGTGAAATGAACCCTGAGCAATTGTGGGAGACCACCATGGACCCTGCCCGCCGCCGCCTGATGCAGGTCACGCTGGAGGACGCCGCCCGCGAGGATGAGATCATCACCGTGCTGATGGGCGACAAGGTCGATCCCCGCCGTGAATACATCATCAGCCACGCCGAATTCAACAAGGTGGACAATTTTGAACAGCACGCCGATCACATCGGCCAGAAATAACCGTCCCTTTCAAAGGAGCCTTTTATGCCTGTAAAACCGCCGGCACCCCCCATTACCCCCGATATCATTCAGATGCCGCTGGAGGACGTCATGCACATGAGCATGATGCCCTATGCCGAGCATGTCATTTTGGAGCGCGCTCTGCCGCGTGTGGAGGACGGACTCAAGCCCGTACAGCGCCGCATCCTGTATACCATGATGGAGCTCAGCAACACCCCCGATAAGCCGCACCGCAAGTGTGCGCGTATCGTGGGTGACTGTCTGGGTAAATACCACCCCCATGGCGACAGTTCTGTCTATGACGCTTTGGTGCGCATGGCACAGGACTTTTCCATGCGTGAGCAGCTGGTGGACGGTCACGGCAACTTCGGTTCGCTGGACGGTGACAGCGCCGCCGCCATGCGTTATACCGAGGCACGCATGGCTCCGCTGGCACTGGAAATGCTGCGCGATATTGACAAGGATACCGTGCCCTTCCACCTGAACTTCGACGATACCCTGAAGGAACCCGACATCCTGCCTGCCCGTTTCCCCAACCTGCTGGTCAACGGTACCTCGGGCATTGCGGTCGGTCTTGCCACGAATATTCCGCCGCACAACCTCAAGGAGGTCATCGACGCCGTCAACCTGCGCATCGATCATCCCGAGGCAGGTCTGGATGAGTTCATGAAGGTGCTGCCCGGTCCTGATTTTCCCACCGGCGGCATTCTGCTGGACACCC
>JAKSQG010000029.1 GCA_024404275.1 Clostridia bacterium
CCCTTGTCCGCATATGCTGCAAATTACTCTGTGAAAATCCGGGCTGTCATCAAGGTCGCAAGGTATCCGTTCACCGTCATGGTTGCAGCCGTTCCATCCGCAAACCATACAGAACACACGTGTATGCTCTTTGTAACCTATGACCTGACCGCAGGCGGCGCAGTATATCGTATGCTGCGATGCATCGCCTTCAAAAACGTATTCTTCGCCATATTTGTGATTGCAACTGTATGCACACACCGTACATACAAAATTCTCTACCGTATGAGCCTCAACATCCAGCAGGTCGCCGCAATCCCCGCACTCATACCAGTGGTATTCAGTGTTAGCCTGCAGGGTCTTGTTCGTATGCTCGCAGGTGCTGCTCTCCTCCGCAAATGCAGCGCAGCCCATCACCAGGCACAGGCACATCAGCCATGCAACAAGCCGCTTCATGGATTTCATTTTCATGCGTTTTCCCTCCTGTTTTCAATAAAAAACAACTCATCCAGTTTATTATTTTCAGTCGCTTTTGTCAATACAATTTTGTGGAAAGCCCGTCTTTCAGCCGCAGCACCATATGACGCCAAGCAGTTAAAAAAATTCAAAAAGCGCTGCCGTGTTCTTCACGACAGCACTTTTTCATTCTGATTATTCTTCCACGATGGTGATGGCGTCTCCGCTCCTGATGGCGCCTTCCTTCAGCACGATGGCAAACACGCCTTCCCGCGGCATCACGCAGTCGCCCACCTGCTTGCGGATGGCGCAGTCCGCGTGGCATTCCTTGCCGATCTGCGTCACTTCCAGCAGCGTCTCACCGACCGCCAGCTTTGTTCCGATGGGCAGGGAGTGCACAATGATGCCCTCGGTCAGAATGTTTTCCGCAAACGCCCCGATGGGAATATCGGGAAACACCGCCTTCATCTTGTCCACGCTCTCCTGCGCCAGCAGGCTGATCTGACGGTGCCAGTCGCCCGCGTGCGCATCGCCCACGATGCCGTGATGCATCTTCACGTCAATGTGATCCACCGGGTGCTTCATCGTTCCTTTTTTCTCGCTGATACAAACCGCCACAACAGAAGCCATTTTCATCTTCCTCCGTTAAATCAGTCCGCAAACAGCGGGGTGGAAAGATAACGGTCACCCGTGTCGGGCAGCAGTACCACAATGGTCTTGCCCGCGTTTTCGGGGCGCTTCGCCAGTTGAATGGCTGCCCACGTTGCCGCGCCGGAGGAGATGCCCACCAGCACGCCTTCCTTACGGCCGATCAGCTTGCCCGTCGCAAAGGCATCTTCATTCGCTACGGGAATGATCTCATCATAGATCTTCGTGTTCAGCACATCGGGCACAAATCCCGCGCCGATGCCCTGAATCTTGTGCGCACCCGCCACGCCGGTCGACAGCACCGCAGAGGTCGCGGGCTCCACCGCCACCACCTTCACGTTGGGGTTCTGGCTCTTCAGGTACTCGCCGGTGCCAGTCACCGTGCCGCCTGTACCAACGCCGGCCACAAAGATATCCACCTTGCCGTCGGTATCCGCCCAGATCTCGGGGCCCGTCGTCTCAAAGTGCGCCTTTGGGTTGGCCTTGTTCACAAACTGTCCGGGGATAAAGCTGTTTTCTATCTCCTTCGCCAGCTCTTCCGCCTTGGCGATGGCGCCCTTCATGCCCTTGGAACCTTCGGTCAGCACGATCTCGGCACCATACGCCTTGATCAGCTGGCGGCGCTCCACGCTCATCGTTTCGGGCATGGTCAGGATCAGATGATACCCTCTCGCTGCCGCCACGGATGCCAGACCGATGCCCGTGTTGCCGCTGGTCGGCTCGATCAGGGTCGCACCGGGTTTCAGTGCGCCGCTCTTTTCGGCATCGTCAATAATGGCCTTTGCGATACGGTCCTTCACGCTGCCTGCGGGATTAAAGTATTCCAATTTCGCTAAAATAGTGGCTTTCAGATCGTTTTCTTTTTCAATATGGGTCAGTTCCAGCAAAGGTGTCTTTCCGATCAGCTGATCAGCGGAAGTATAAATCACGGCCATTGTTCTTTCTCCTTTCAATTCGTGCATCATTTTGACCCCATCCGGGTATAAAAACTGCCCGGACGTCAAACAACCTTCCGGGCAAACTGCTTTTAGGTTTCACAGGGGGCCTTCAAGTGCCTGTTCCCCGCGTCCAAGCCCGGAAAAAGAGCATTTCACAACAACACATACCGACATCCATGCTTGCAAACATTGCTTTTCTCCTTCCCCGTATCTTTTTCAAGTGATGGCATTACTATACACCTATTTTCCTACTTTGTAAATAGGTAATTGGATAAATATTGCTTGAATTACCCATTCACCTGCTGTACAATAGGGTAAAAGGAAGTGTTCTTATGATATCCACCAAAGGCAGATACGCCATTCGCTTCATGATCGATCTTTCCACGCAGCCACAGGGTACACCTGTCCCCCTTGAAGAAATTGCCGCCCGCCAGCAGATCTCCAAAAAATATCTGGAAACGGTCGTCAACCTGCTCGTCAAAGCCGGCATTGTTCGCGGCGCCAGTGGAAAGGGCGGCGGCTACCGCCTGCTCCGAAAGCCATCCGAGTGCACCGTCGGCGAAATCCTGATGATCACCGAAGGCACCCTTGCCGCCGTTTCCTGCCTCCACTGCAATGCCGAACCCTGTCCCCGTGAAAAAGGCTGCAAAACGCTGCCCATGTGGAAAAAGTTCGATGCCCTCGTGCATGACTTCTTCTATTCTATCACCATTGAGGACCTTGTCACCGGCAACATCGACCCTGTTTCCACCACCGCCTTGACCGTCTCTGAAGGAGAAAGCCTCTGAAGGATCGCCTTCCTCATCGTTACCGCCGTCAAAGATATATATTGTCCATACAAAAAGCCCGGACGATACCGTCCGGGCTGATATAGTGATTATTTTGCGTATTCGGTGCAGCGGGTCTCGCGGATCACATTGACGCGGATCTGACCGGGATATTCCATTTCCTGTTCAATGCGCTTGGCGATCTCCTTGGCCATCACCTTGGTGCCCTCATCGGTCACATCCTCGGGCTTGACCATGATACGGATCTCGCGGCCGGACTGAATGGCGAAGGACTTTTCAACACCGGCGAAATCATTGGCGATGCTTTCCAGCTTCTCCAGACGCTTGATGTAGTTTTCAAGCGATTCACGGCGGGCACCGGGACGGGCAGCACTGATGGCGTCAGCGGCCTGTACCAGCACAGCCTCCACCGTCTGGGGCTCAATATCATTGTGATGAGCCTGAATGCAGTGGATGATGTCGTTGTTCTCATGATACTTGCGGGCCAGCTCGGCACCCAGCTGTACGTGGGAGCCTTCCTGCTCATGGTCAACGGCCTTACCGATATCATGCAGCAGACCGGCACGCTTGGCAAGCTGCACATCGGCGCCCAGTTCGGCGGCCATCAGACCGGCCAGATGGCTGACCTCGATGGAGTGCTTCAGCACGTTCTGACCATAGGAGGTACGATAGCGCATACGGCCCAGAATCTTGACCAGTTCGGGATGCAGGCTATGCTGACCGGTCTCGAACACGGCCTGTTCGCCGGCTTCGCGGATCTGGTTGTCCACTTCCTTCTTGGCCTTCTCGACCATTTCCTCAATGCGGGCGGGATGGATGCGGCCATCCTGAATCAGCTTTTCAATGGCCAGACGAGCAATCTCACGGCGCACGGGATCGAATGCGGAGACGATCACGGCTTCGGGCGTATCATCGATGATCAGATCCACACCGGTAGCCGTCTCAAGGGCACGGATGTTGCGGCCTTCACGGCCGATGATGCGGCCCTTCATATCATCATTGGGCAGGTTGATGACCGACACGGTGGTTTCAGCCACATGGTCGGCAGCACACTTCTGAATGGCCAGAGCAATGATATTGCGGGCTTTCTTTTCGCCCTCTTCCTTGGCCTTGGCTTCAATTTCACGCACCAGCGCAGCGGCGTCATGATAAGCATCCTTCTGCACATGACCGATGATCATCTGCTTGGCCTCATCCTGCGTCATGGCGGCGATGCGTTCCAGCTCCTTGGACTGCTTGTCACGCAGTTCTTCGGCTTCGGCATACAGCTTCTGGGTCTGTTCGCTCTTCTGGTTCAGCGTTTCCTCGCGCCGTTCCAGATTGTCCATCTTTTTGTCCAGGGCTTCCTCACGCTGATTGACACGGCGTTCGGCATGCTGCACTTCGTTGCGGCGGGTACGGATTTCTTCGTCCAGCTTGGTCTTGAGGCGCAGTACTTCTTCTTTGGCTTCGATTTCGGTTTCCTTTTTAATATCGGCTGCCTTGCGGCTCGCGTCGTCCAGCAGCTTTTGCGCGTATTCTTCGGTGCGGCCGATGCGTTTTTCGGTCACGGAACGGCGATAGGTATAACCCACACCGCAGCCGACCGCCGCAAACAGCAGCATCAGTACAATTGCCAGTACAATGTTCAACTTTTTCTCCCCTTTCTGTTGTTTTTTTCAATTACTCATACTTAAAATCTCGGGTGACCATAGAAAAAAACCGTGCGGCAATAACCGTCACGGCTTCAGCTGCCATTAACGCACAGCAAAACACTTTATTCGCAAAACACAACAAAACAACAATCGCAATTTTCAATTGCTTTATCATGATCAGGCGGCATAAGCCGTCCGGAGCAAAAACAGAGAAGCTGCGTATCAATAAACAGCCCGACAAAGCTCATAATAGGGCTCCATCTTTCGGCCGGTCAGTTTATTGTTACATAATTTGTCCTATTTGTCAATAGCTTTTTGTTTTTGTTCCGTATCTTCCATGTTTTTTCGCGCAAAGCATTCGTCTTTTGCTTGACGGCGGCACATCGTCCGCGTATGATAAAAAGCGAGGTGATAAACCATGCGCAGCATTGAACAGCAGCTGAATATGATAGAAAAACTTTCCAACGCTTTCGGTCCTTCCGGCTTTGAGGACGACGTCCTCGCTGCAGCCCGGGAGCTTGCCAAGGATATCGGTCCCATCGAAGAAGATTCCATGCGCAATCTTTATATCCACCGCAAGGAAAACACCGGCACCCGTCCGGTCATCATGCTGGACGCGCACAGCGATGAAGTGGGATTCATGATCCACTCCATCCACGAAAACGGCACACTCCGTTTTGTCACACTGGGACGCTTCAGCCCGCTTGCACTCTCCTCTGCGGATGTATTGGTGCGCAACGCCCTTGGCGAATACCTGCCCGGCGTTATCGCCGCCAAGCCCGTTCACTTCCAGACCGCTGCGGAAAAGGCCGGCGGCGTCCCTGAGATTTCTTCCTTCGTCATTGATATCGGCGCCACCAGCCGGGAGGAAGCCATTCATGACTTCCACATCCGCATCGGCGAGCCCGGTGTGCCCGCCTCCCGTTTTCAGGCCGACACCCGCAAGGGATTGCTCTTTGGCAAAGCCTTTGACTGCCGCATCGGCGTCGCCGCCCTGCTGGAAACGCTCGAAAGATTGAAGGGCGCCGACCTGCCCTGTGATGTCATCGGCGTGCTCTCCTCTCAGGAAGAAGTCGGCGAAAGAGGCGCCCGCGTATCGGTCAATCACGTCCGTCCAAACCTTGCCTATGTGTTTGAAGGCTGCCCGGCAGATGATACCTTCACCCCGTCCTACGCCATTCAGACCGCCCTGCGCCATGGACCCATGCTGCGGCACATGGATGTATCGGTCATCTGCTCCCCGCGCTATCAGCGTTATGTCCTTGACCTTGCCGAAAAGAAGGGCATCAAGGCACAGGATTCCGTCCGTGAGGGCGGCGGCAATGACGCTGCCGTCATCAACACCGCGCTGGACGGCATCCCCTCTGTGGTCGCGGGTGTTCCCGTGCGCTACATCCACTCCATGAACGGCATATGCACCCTGTAGGATTTTGAATCCTCCGTTCAGCTGGCGGAAGCCGTCATCCGTTCCATGACCCCCGATATCATTGCATCTTTCTGACTTTTTTCTGTCTTCGTTTCGCATTCTGAAACCTATTGAGTTTTTTCTTTATCACACAAGCCGCTTGCCTTCACAGGCGGCTTGTGTTTTCTTTTTTTCACAGTTATAATTATTGTAGGAGTATTATCCGCAAAAAACACAAGGAGATTTCCACATGGCCATTCATGTTCTGGAGGAAGCCCAGCGCTGTCTGAACTGCAAAGTGCCGCAGTGTCAAAAGGGTTGTCCCATCCACACCAATATTCCTACCGTGATCCGCATGCTGCTGGACGGCAAGATCGACGATGCCGGCCGCATGCTGTTTGAAAACAATCCGCTCAGCGTCATCTGCTCCGTGGTCTGCAACCACGAGAATCAGTGCGAGGGGCACTGCGTGCTGGGCCGCAAGGGTCAGCCGGTGCACTTCTCCATGATCGAGAACTATATCTCCACCACCTACACCACCAAGAATACCGAGGGTCCCGCCCCCTCCAACGGCATGCGCGTGGCCATCATCGGCAGCGGTCCCGCGGGTCTGACCATCGCCGTCGAGCTCGCCCGCAAGGGATATCAGGTCACCATCTTCGAAGGCAAGGACAAGATCGGCGGCGTGCTGCGCTACGGCATTCCCGAGTTCCGTCTGCCCAAATCCGTTATCGATGAATTTGAATATCATCATCTGGTGCTCAAGGGCATCCGCGTTCGTCCCAACACCAGCATCGGTCTGTCCATCAGCATCGAGGATATGTTCCGTGATGGCTACAAAGCCGTGTTCATCGGCTCCGGCGTATGGCAGCCCAATGCCCTGCACATTCCCGGTGAAACGCTGGGCAACGTACACTTCGGCATCAACTATCTCAACAACCCCGACAGCTACAACCTGGGCAAAACGCTCAACATCATCGGTGCCGGCAACGCCGCCATGGACGTAGCGCGTACCGCCATCCGCAAGGGCGTACAGCATGTGCGCGTCTTCTCCCGCTCCAAGCACATCACTGCCAGCCAGAGCGAAGTCGATTATGCCAAGCTGGAGGGTGTGGAGTTCGTATTCAACCGCATGCCCGTCCGCATCGTGGATGAAGGCGTCATCTTCCAGCCCACTATGGAAGACGAAAACGGCAAGACCGTTTCCGACGGCACCGAGCCCATCCTGTACGCTGCCGACAGCACCATCATTTCCATTTCCCAGGGACCGAGAAGCCGTCTGGTCAACACTACTAACGGTCTGCAGGCCAATGCCCGCGGTCTGCTGGTCGCCGATGAAAATGGTGCCACCACCCGTGAAGGCGTATTTGCCAGCGGCGACGTCGTCAGCGGCGCCCGCACCGTTGTGGAAGCAGTCGAACGCTCCAAGGTGGTCGCGGCTTCCATGGACGCCTACATGCAAAGCCTTCCCAAGGATTAACACAAAAAATACCGCCGGAGAATTTACTCCGGCGGTTTTGTTATGTTACAATGTCAAAAGGGTCATTTCTTTTTTATTCCGCACAGCTGCTGTGACGCATGCGTGTTGAAAAATGCCACAAACGGTCCCAGGCACAAAGAACAGATGACTGTGCCCACACCCACCGTACCATGAAATACCAGTGTCAGCACCACACAGGTGCAGTCCACCATCATACGGCACCAGAAATACGGAATAGGCAGCTTTCTGCTGAGCAAAATGGCCAGCGTGTCATAAGGCGCAATGCCCGTATCAGCGGTCTGATACAATGAGACCGCAAATGACAGCACAATAACGCCCGACAGCAAAAAGACGATGCGCTCCGGCATGGTCGACGGCACAAAGCCGATCGCCTGTAAGATACCCTCCCACACGGTGGTACTGATGCCGACAAAGCACCAGTTGACAAAAGTACCCGGGCCAATCATATCCCGTCCGAAAAGGATCTCCGCCACAAAATAAACACAGTTCAGCACGATCATATTGATCGAAAAGGGAATGCCGAAGGTATTCCCCGATGCCCGAGCGAATGAAGAGCTGGCTTCACTGCCCATGGCGGACAGGATAAACAATTCCAACCCCAACCCGATTACAAAGATGGCCAGTACCATCATTACAAGACGCCTCAGCGTGTACTTTTTCATGCCTGCCTCCCGATTCTTGTACCGCGTGACAGTATACAACCGTTTTCATTGCCTTGCAAGCTAAAAAAACGCAGCACCGCTGCGAAAAAGAGGTTATTATGTCTGATTCTCCGCTTTACGGCGCCCTGGAAGCCGGCGGCACCAAAATGGCGCTGAGTGTCCTTAACGATGCCGGCGAACTGCTTGAAAGAACAATGCTGCCCACCCGCACTCCCGGGGAGACCATACCGGAAATGATCGATTGGTTCCGCGGAAAGCACATTGCCGCCCTTGGCATCGGCTGTTTCGGACCGCTCGACCTGCTTCCCGCTTCGCCCACCTTTGGCAGCATCACCGCCACCCCCAAGCCCGGCTGGCAGAATGTGCCGGTGCTCGATATGTTCAAAAAAGCATTGGGTGTTCCCGCCGCCATTGATACCGATGTCAACGCCGCGGCGCTGGCGGAGGCCCGACTCGGTGCTGCCAAAGGTCTTTCCTCCTGCCTGTATGTCACCGTGGGCACCGGCATCGGCGGCGGGCTCATCATCCACGGTCAGCCCGTACATGGTCTGGTGCATCCCGAACTGGGTCACATGCTGCTGCAGCCCGACCCCCGTGACCCTGCCCCGAAGGGCTTTTGCCCCTACCACACAAGCTGTCTGGAAGGTCTGGCTTCCGGTCCCGCGCTGCAAAAACGCTGGGGCGTATCAGCCAGGGAGCTTTCGCAGGATCACATCGCCTGGGAAATTGAAAGCACCTACCTTGCGCAGATGTGTGTCAACGCCATCTGCTGCTTCTCCCCCGAAAAAATCATTCTCGGCGGCGGCGTCATGCAGCAAAGCTTCCTGCTGCCCAAGATCCGCAGCAAAGCCAAAGCCCTTCTCAACAACTACATCGTCTCCCCCGCGCTGAACGAAGAGCTTGACGACTACATCACCGCCCCCGGGCTCGACATCCACAGCGGCGTCACGGGCGCCTTTCTGTTGGCAAAGCAGGCTTTGGCCGCTGAATAATCCATTCTCATACAAAAACGGACAGCTCCTAAAGGGAGCCTGTCCGTTTTATTCTGCTCACGCACGCGGTACCAACAGTCCGTCCACCGTAAAGTGCGCCGTACCCTCCACGCTGCCGCGATAGCTGAAAGCGTTTTCTGTATGGGTCATGGCGGCTTCCACCTCGTCCTGCGGACGGATCTCCCTGCTGTAATTGATGATCAGGCGGCTGATCTGCTGCTTTTGCAGACACTCAATCCCCAGCGCATCGCAGCACCAGTCCAGATAGCGTACATTGTTGACGTGCAGATTGTCATCGATATCGCTGTAGCGCGGGTGGAAGACCTCGGTCACTTTCTCGCCCGTCACCGCGGGAAGGCGCCCCGGCATCACCAACGCGGGCTTCAGATCGCTGTTGTCGGGCAGCATGCCTTCCAACAGATTGCCGCGCTCCATGGTACGGTCGGCAAGGCGCATCAATATCCACATGCCCGAAGCGCGTCCGAATTCGACGCCGTTTTCATCCCTGAAGCTGTAGTAGCGCAGATAGAATCCATGACGCATCACGGTAGGCCAGGTCACAGCGACCACCTTATCGCCATAATGCGGATAGCTGTCCATCTGCACCTCATAGCTGCCCACCGCCCAGACAAGCCCCTTTTCGCGCATCACATGATAGCCGATGCCCAATGCCTCGCTGTGCATGCCGGACAGGTCCTGCATGGTCTGCAGCACAGCACTGAGTTTCCACGCGCTGTTCATGTCGCAATCAGAGGTCTTCAGTATTTTTTCAAGGGTGAAAGTCTTCTGCATCGTAGCATTTCCTTTCTTACATCGCAGCAGCCTGCTGAAGCTTCAGTTTTTTCAGTACATGGAAGAAGCACGGGAACAGGAACACGTCAGCCGCTATCCACGCTGCCACATTGGCCATACACGCGCCGTCAAAGCCCAGAACGGGCACCAGCAGCATGGCAACACCCAAACGGGCAAACATTTCAAACACACCGGCGATCATGGCCGCCTGTGTAAAGCCCATGCCCTGGATCGACAAGCGAACTATGTTGACAAACAAAAGCAGTGTAAACGCCGAGGCGTTCCAGGTCAAAAACTGCTGTGCCATGCGTACGACCTCTGCATTTTCGGCACCGTCCACAAACAATCCAATCAGGACAGGACCAAAGAACAGCACCACCAGCAGCGCCAGCAAGCAATACACAACACCGATGACTGAAGCCGCCCACAAGCCTTTTCCAACGCGGTCCAGCTTCTTTGCACCCACATTCTGACCGGCAAAGGTGGCCATGGTGGTCGCCAGCGCATCGAAAACGCAGGCAAAAAAGTTGGTCAGTTTGCCGGCTGCCGCCACAGCAGCCACTGCCGTGACGCCAATGCCGTTTACCGCCCACTGAATGGCAACGGAGCCAATGGCGGTAATGGAATACTGCAAGCCCATCGGAGCGCCCACCAGCAGCAGCTTCTTACCGTACTCCGCACGGAATTGACGATCCTCGGTGTTCATACGCAAAATTGCAAACGAACGCACCATCGCCAGGACGCAGCCCGCGCCGGAGATCAGCTGACTGATAATGGTCGCGATCGCCGCACCGGCAACGCCCATCTGAAACACAATGATAAACAGCAGGTCCAGCACAATGTTGATTAGCGAAGCCAGGATCAAAAATGCAACGGGCGTTTTGCTGTCTCCCAGCGACCGAAGCACACCGGCAGCCATGTTATACAGCATGGTCGCGGGAATACCGGCAAAAATGATACGAATGTAGGCCGCAGAATTGTACAGTATCTCCTCCGGTGTATTCATCATTTTGAGAATATCCGTACAGAGCAGCGCCGTGCTGACCCCCATCAGGATCGAAATAGCAGCGCATACATACACAGCGTTGGCCACATAACGGCGCATGGAGGTATGATCCCTTGCGCCAAAGGTTTGGGCGATCGGAATGGCAAAGCCCGAACAGCAGCCCATGGTAAAACCGTTGATCAGAAAATTGACCGAGCCTGTTCCGCCCACCGCCGCCAGCATATCGGCGCCGAGATATCGTCCCACAATGGCCGTATCCACAATGGCATACAGCTGCTGAAACAAAAAACCAAAGAGCAGCGGCGCCGCGAAGCCGAGCACCAGCTTCATCGGGGAGCCGTCTGTCATTTCACGTACGTTCGTTCTGGCCATAAAAGCCTCCGGGAATCAGATTGAAAAAGGTACCGAATGTTTATAGCACAAAAATGCTTAAAGTGCAAGAAAAATCAGCAGTTTTTTGCCCATAAATCATTGATTTTTTCTCCCCGTCACTCCATCCCAAACAGTATCAAAAAGCCCGAAGGTGTTTCTCCTTCGGGCTCAATTTTATTTCATAAACGCCATGCCCTTGCGCAGCGAGGCATCCCAGAAATCCCAGTCATGGTTGCCGGACCATTCCTCTTCCGTGCTGTCAAAGCCGTTCTTCATTAGTGCCGCATGCAATTTGCGGGTCAGCGGCAGCAAGCCGTCTTCCGTACCGCAGGAAAGGTAGAAGCGGGGCTTTTCCACATCCGCCGGCCAGCGTTCCATCAGCATGTCCAGGTCGTTTTCCGTTCCTGCAACGGGGTAGCCTTCGCCCAGAATGGCTTCTCCCTCTCTCACGGTGAAAGCGCCGCTTTCCACTAACTTTTTCATATTGTCCAAAATGTACACACCCGAAGAGAAGCACATCACACCCGCATAGGCACCGGGATTGTTCAGCGCGCACTTTGCCGCGCCGAAACCGCCCATGGACAGACCGCCCACAAAGGTGTGCTCCCGTCCCTGCGGCAGACGGAACATGGCATTCATCAGCTCGGGCAGTTCCTTGCTGACGTACTCAAAGTAGCGAAGGCCATACGCCATATCGGAATAGTAGGAGTGCTGTACCTCAGGCATCACAACGGTGAAGCCGTTTTTGCGGGCATAACGTTCCACACCGCTCATGCGGGACCAGGAATCGGCATTCTGCCTTCTGCCATGCAGCAGATAGAGCACCTTGTCATTCTCCGGCGGGTTCGTATCGCGAGCCATGATGTCATAGGGTACAACCACATTGACAACCGTGTCCATGTCCAATATTTTGGAACGAACCGTTCCTCTGAACAATGCCATAAAACCAACGCTCCTTTTTTATTGTTTGTTCAGGTAATCCACATATTCCTCGAGGCACATATTCAGCCTGCGGATATTCTCACTGTGTTCCTTGCCCACATAGCGGATGTGCCATGCCTCCGCCTCAAAGCCCGTAATATCCTTTTTCTCTTCAGTATAGCGGATAATAAAGCCGTATTCCCAGCAATGCTGATGCAGCCAGGTACACTGCTTGGTGCCAAGGAAAGTGCTGGTATTGGGAACCGTCATATCAAAAGCCAGACCGGTATGATGCTCACTGGCACCGGGCTGCGCCACGGTGCGGCTGGCAGCGCTGGCTGCCTGTGAGCGGGACATGTTGTTGTTTTCCATATAGGTACGGATCTTGGAATCCATCATGCTCTGCTGATCGGCATAGCTGCGGTACGCCGCGCTCACCTGCCAATTGGTGATACCGTCCGCCGCTGCCGCCTGCAGCATGAACACAAGGGCGTTTACCGCCTCCCGCTGACCTTTGGTACCACTGTACTTGATCTTGACCAGCGAGGACGGGCAATAGGAACTCATATCCACCAGGTCCGCCGGTACAAAATCCTTGGCGACCATATGCTGTTTGTTGACAAGCATCGGTACCGAGCCATTCAGCACCTGCACCAGCTCCGGCGTGGGTGTGATGGTCACCCGCTTCGCGGCATCAGAATAGAGCAGCGCCAAAGTCTTCTGTCCCGCCATGCCGTCCGCTTCCAAACCGTTTTGCTGTTGGAAAAGCTTTACCGCCGCTTTGGTACCGCTGCCAAAGGCACCGTCCACCGTGCCGGTATAATAGCCCAGCACCTTCAGCCTCTCCTGCAGTGTTTTGACTTCCTCACCATTGCTGCCGTTGGACAAAAGCGCAGGCGTAGGCGAAGGAGTAGGCGTCGGCACAAACACCTGTGCGGAAGTTGAATACAACAGCGCAATCGTCTTATCACCGGCAATACCGTCGGCTGTCAGCTTGTGCTGTTCCTGAAAAGCCTTGACGGCGGCTTTGGTGCCGTTTCCGTACTGACCGTCCACAACACCGGTATAGTACTCCAGCTCCTTGAGCCTCTCCTGCAGCTGCTTGACCTCAATGCCGACCGAGTTCACCTGCAGCACGCAAGGCGTGGGTGTGGATGTCGGATAAGCCGGATTTTCCGTGATGCGCACCGTCCGCGGTGTGATAGAAGGCGTTGGTGTCACCGCCGCTTCCTTTTGATAACGGGCATGGTTTTCCCATGCCGCCGCGAAAAAGACAATGATCAGTACGATCAGAATAATAATGACCATCAATCCCACCGGGGAGATGCCGCCCTTTCGTTTCATATACGCTCCTTCAGCCATTTTGGCACAATCAGTATACCCTTTTCGCAGTTCTGTGTCAACTTTGACGGCATTTTCCCCCTGATTCCGTCCGCAAAACAAATACAATAAAAAATCAGCCGGCAACGTCCAAAAGCTTTATAATACGCGTCGGAGATGAATCAAATGAAGGCTTTTGTGCAAGTACCGGATTACCTGCCCACCTTTCACTGCAAATGCGGCGCCTGCCGCTATCCCTGCTGTCATGGCTGGCCGATCGCCCTGACAGAGGATGAATACTTTCATCTGATCGGCATCGAATGCTCCCCCGCGCTTCGGCGCAGGCTGGATACCACCATTCACATCCGCAATCATCCGTTTCCCGAAAACTACGCCGAGCTATCCCCCAACTGGCTGGGACTTTGTCCGCTTCAGCAGGAAGACGGTCTCTGCAGCCTGCAATGCGAAAAAGGAGAAAACGCTCTTCCGACTGTATGCCGTCTCTATCCGCGTTCCTTCAAAGCTCTGCATGGTCCCGAATGCGTCTGTATGGGCAGCTGTGAGGCGGTGCTGGAGCAGTTGTACAGCGTTTCAAATCAACTTCAATGGACCTCCATGACCATGGATATGCCTGATGTACAGCCCGAAGCGCCGCAAACGACTGCCGCACGTGATACCGTCATAGCCATGCTGCAGAATCGGTCCCTTCCGCTCCGGGAGCGCATCCGCCGTTTGCCCGGTTTGAGCAGCAGTATGGATCCTTCCCCCGTTCCCGCGATTGAGGTGCTGCTCCCGCTGTTTGAATCCCTGTCCC
>JAKSQG010000003.1 GCA_024404275.1 Clostridia bacterium
GGGAATGAAGCATCCGTCGGCGATCAGCTGCCGCTGCAGTTCTTCCATATGTTCGTTCACTCCGCGGGGATCGCAGCCGTATTGCGCTGCCAGGGCGGCAGCGGTGCCCGCCGCCTGTCCGATGACCGAGCAGGTCGCCATCACGCGGGTGGAGCTCATCGCCATATGGGAGGCGCTGATGTTGCGCCCCGCAAACATCAGGTTATCGATGTTGCGCGAATACAGGCAGCGGTATGGGATCTGATAGGGCGCCGCCGTATCGATATGCACGCTGGAATAGCCGTTCCATGCGAACCCTTCGGGGTGATGGTTATCCATCGTCCAGCCGCCGTACGCCACCGCGTCGGGGAAGGTATGTCCTTCTTCAAGGTCACGCTGGTTGAGCATATAATCGCCCTCGCAGCGCAGCGATTCACGCTTGCCGGGATAGAAGCCGATCCAGTCCAGTTCAAAGTTTTCTGCGCCGTGATCGCCGTAATTTTTGATGTGGTCCCACACGCCCAGGGCGATCTTCATCAGCTCCTCGCCCAGCGGCTGCACGTCCTTCAAACTGTCCTGCAGTCCGCCCAGCTCGATCCACCAGAAGTTGATGCCGTTGTGCACAAAGTCATGGTTCTTGTTATAAAGGCTCTCATCATCGGGATACACATACGCGCCCGGCACGGGCTTGAATACACAGGGATGATCGGTCTCCCTTGCCTGGATCAATATGGAATTGCCCATGGTATGGCGGTCGGGCTGTTCGGGAGCGGCGTATTCATCCATCTCATCCCGACCCTCGCGTCCGATGCGGTACGCGGCGCCGGACAGGGGCGCCAGCACGGCGTCGCCGCTGCAATCGATAAAGATATCCGCCTGCACGCGGTGGAAGGTATAGGTATTGGTCTGCCAGCCCGTCACGGTCAGGATGCGGCTGCCCTCCGTTTCGCAATCCAGGCAGGAGCAGTTGAGCAGCAGCTCAATGTTCTTTTCACTGCGCACGGTTCGAAGCAGCAGCTCATCCCATGCGGAAAAATTCATTGTGGGGTTGCGGTAGATGTTTTCCAGTTCGATCTCATTGAGGATGCCCGTCTCACGCAGCTCGAGGCTGACATGCGTCGCCCCGCGGATCCACATACGGATCTCGCCGCTGGCATTGCCGCCCAGTACAGGGCGATCCTGCATCAGCAGTACCTTGGCCCCGTGACGCGCCGCCGCCACCGCGGCGATGAGTCCGCTCATGCCGCCGCCGACCACGCACACATCGGCATTGTGGCGGATGGTCTCAAAATGTCTTTTGCCCTCGGATGTAAACAGCACGGCATTTTCCCCCATTATTCCTCGATTTTTTTACTTATTATACCGCCGTGTGCGGGGAGTGTCAACGAGCGGGGAGATGTTGGGGAGGGCACGCTTTTTGTGCCAAAAAGCATGTCCTCCCCAATCCCCTCCTGAGAAAAAGCAATTCTTCATATAGAATAACACCCTTACACTGGCGGAATTGGTTTTGTGCGACAGTGTAAGGGTAAAAGGCTTGCTGATTTATCAGGTCATTTTTTCCTGCTTGACCTTGTGGTCGATCACATGGCGGGAGGCTTCCTCGCGGAGGATATCCTCCGTGGTGATGCCCTGCTGCACCATCAGTACCATCACATGGTACAAAAGGTCGGCGATCTCATAGATGGTCTCCTTCTTATCCTCCGCCTTGGCGGCGATGATCACCTCGGTGCATTCCTCGCCCACCTTTTTCAGTATCTTATCCAGACCCTTATCAAACAGGTAGGTGGTATAGCTGCCCTCGGGGCGGGTCTCCTTGCGTCCCTCCAGCAGCTGCATCAGACCTTCCAGCGTGAAGTCATTGCGCTCATCGCTCAGGAACATCGGATACGCAAAGCAGCTTTCGGTGCCCATATGGCAGGCGGGACCGTCCTTTTCCACGCGGACGAGCAGCGCATCGCGGTCGCAATCCGCCGTGATGGATACGATGTGCTGATAGTTGCCGCTCGTTTCGCCCTTCAGCCACAGTTCAGCGCGGCTGCGGCTCCAGAAGCAGGTCAGACCCTTTTCCATGCTGATGCCCAGGCTTTCCTTGTTCATCCACGCCAGCATCAGCACCTTGTTGCTGATGGCGTCCTGCACGATGGCGGGGATCAACCCTTTTTCGTTGAATTTGAGTTCATTTACATCCACCATAACGGCTCCTTACCGGCGGGCGGGAATACCGCAGCGCGCCATTTCATTTTTAAGATCGGCGATCTTCACTTCTCCGAAGTGGAAAATGGAGGCCGCCAGACCGGCATCCACGCCGGGGACGGCATTGAACAGCGTAATAAAATCCTCAATGCAGCCTGCGCCGCCCGAGGCAATGACGGGCACGGACACCGCGGCGCACACCGCCTGAAGCATTTCCAGGTCAAAGCCCTTTTTGACGCCGTCGGTATCGATGGAGTTGACCACGATCTCGCCGGCGCCGTTATCCACCGCCCGGCGGATCCAGTCAATGGCTTCCAGCCCGGTGTTGTCGCGTCCGCCGCGGGCAAAGACACGGAAAACGCCGTCCACGCGCTTGATATCGGCGCTGAGCACCACGCACTGGCTGCCGTACAGCCTTGCCGCCTCGGCAATGAGGTTCGGGTTGCGGATGGCGCCGGAATTGACCGATACCTTATCCGCGCCGCATTTGAGCACGCGGTCAAAATCATCGGTGGTATTGATGCCGCCGCCCACCGTCAGAGGGATAAACACGCGCTTTGCGGTTTCGCGCAGGATATCGGTAAACAGCCTTCTTCCCTCGGCGGAAGCGGTGATATCATAAAACACCAGCTCATCCGCGCCGCAGCTGCTGTAGTATTCCGCCAGCGCCACGGGAGAATTGACATCACGAAGGCCTTCAAAATTGACACCCTTCACCACGCGTCCGTCACGGACGTCCAGGCAGGGAATGATACGTTTGGTGATCATCGGGTCAACTCCACCGCCTTTTTCAGATCGATATCGCCGGTATAATACGCCTTGCCGATGATGGCGGCATAGAGCCCCATCTCATTGAGCGCCAGCACATCCTCCATGGAAGATACGCCGCCCGACGCGGTGATGTTCAGGTGATAGCGGCGGTTCAGCTCGCGGTAAAGCTCGCGGTTGGTACCGCGCATGGCGCCGTCACGGGAGATATCGGTGCAGATCACATTCTGGATGCCCAGGCGCACGCACCTTTCAAAAAAGGC
This sequence comes from Clostridia bacterium, assembly GCA_024404275.1. Lineage (GTDB taxonomy): Bacteria > Bacillota > Clostridia > Christensenellales > Aristaeellaceae > SFMI01. The sequence goes on from JAKSQG010000003.1 coordinate 3,204, forward strand.
CTCCGCCGTGAACTCGCTCTGCTTGAGCCAGCCGCGGGTCGCCACATAGCCGTCCTTCAGATCGGCGCCCACCACGATCTTCTCGCCATACTTCTGCACAGCTTCCACCAGCAGCGCCTCATTTTCACACGCCGCGGTGCCGAGAATGACGCGGTCCATGCCCGCGGACAGATAGCGGTCAATGACCTCCATGGAGCGGATGCCGCCGCCGATCTCGCAGCACGCACCCGAAGCGGCTTTGATCTTGAGCACCGTGTCAAGGTTCGGCGTTCCGCCGTCCCTTGCGCCCTCCAGGTCCACAATGTGGATATGATCGGCACCGCAGGCGGCAAAATCACGGCCCACCTCTTCGGGATGCTCGCTGTACACCGTTACCTGATTGTAATCGCCCTTGAACAGGCGCACGGCACGACCGCCCAGCAGATCGATCGCAGGATACAGGATCATGCCTTCACCTCCCCGCAGAATGCGCGCAGTATCTGCAGCCCCGCCGCACCGCTCTTTTCGGGATGGAACTGGCATCCATACACGTTGTCCTTCTGCACGGCGGCGGTGATGGGAATGGAATATTCCGTCTCGGCAATCAGGGAATCCTCACAGCCGTCGGCAAAGAAGGAATGCACAAAATACACATGCGTGCCCTCGGGCGTATAGGCAAACAGCGGGGACTCTTTGGTCATGTGCAGACTGTTCCAGCCGATATGGGGAATTTTGAGCGTGGGGTCGATGCGCCCCGCCATGGGCACCACGGTGCCCTTCAGCAGCCCCAGTCCCTTATGCTCGCCAAACTCCAGGCTTTTTTCAAACAGCATCTGCATGCCCAGGCAAATGCCCATAATGGGCGTGCCCGCAGCAGCGGCATCCTTTACAAAGCTGTCCAAACCGGATTCACGCAGCTGACGGGCGGCATCCTCAAAAGCGCCCACACCGGGCAGGATGAGTCGGTCTGCCTTGCGCAGCTGTTCCCTGTCGCCGCTCACCACCGCCTCACAGCCGATGGCGGCAAAGGAGCTCTGCAGCGAAAACAGGTTGCCGACGCCGTAATCAATAATTCCGATCATCACAGCACTCCTTTGGTGGACGGGATCTCGCCCTGCAGTTCGGGATCGATCCTGACCGCCTGCCGCAGCGAACGCGCCGCGGATTTGAAGCACGCCTCCAGAATATGATGGCTGTTGTCGCCGCTGAACATCTTGAAATGCAGCGTCATTTCCGCCCCGCGCACAAAGCCCAGCCAGAATTCCTTGCCCAGCTCGGTATCAAAGGTACCGACTTTCTGGGTCGGCAGTGTCACATCATAGCTCAGCCACACGCGTCCGGAAAGGTCAGCGGCGCTCATCACCAGCGCTTCGTCCATGGGCAGCATGCAGCTGCCGTAGCGGGTGATGCCCCGCTTGTCGCCCAGCGCCTTTTTGAACGCCTCCCCCAGCGCAATGCCGATGTCCTCCGTCGTGTGATGATCATCCACCTGTGTGTCGCCCTTGCAGGTGACCGACAGGTCAAAGCGTCCGTGACGGGCAAACAGTGTCAGCATATGGTCGAGGAAGCCGCAGCCGCTGTTGATCTCACCGCAGCCGGTGCCGTCCAGATCAAGGGAGAGCGTGATATCGGTCTCATTGGTCACGCGGGTCATTTCGGCCTGTCTCATGCCTGTACCTCCGTGATGATTTTGAGTGCTTCCAGCAAGGCATCCATCTGCTCTTTGGTGCCGATGGTGATGCGGTTAAACTCGCGGATGCGCTCCAGAGTAAAGTGGCGTACCAGAATGCCCTTTTCGCGCAGGGCGCTGTAAACGGTGTCTCCGCTGACTTTGGGATGGCGGGCAAACACAAAGTTGGTCATGGAAGGCAGCACCTCAAAGCCCAGCTTTTTCAGCCCTTCCGTTGTGTAGGCACGGTTCTCCATGATGATGCGGCAGTTGCGCTTCATGTAGTCGTCATCCTGCATGGCGGCAACGCCGGCAGCCATGGTCATGCTGTTGACGTTATAGGGGTTGGTGGAGTACCGCACCGTGTTGAGGTCGCGGATGAGTGCCTCGCACGCAATGCCAAAGCCCAGCCGTCCGCCCGCCAGCGAGCGCGACTTGGAAAAGGTCTGCGTCACCAGCAGGTTATCATAACGATGGATGAGCGATACCGCGCTTTCGGCGCCGAAATCCACATACGCCTCATCGACCACCACAATGTTATCGGGGTTGGAAGCCACGATGCGCTCGATGTCGCTGAGCGGCAGCATCAGCCCGGTCGGCGCATTGGGGTTGGCGATAAAGATCGTACGGTTCAGCCCGATATAATCCGCGGGATCGATGGAAAAATCATCCTTCAGGGGAATGATATCGTACGGCACGCCGTTGAGCTGCGCAAACACCGGATAAAAGCCATAGGTGATATCGGCAAAGGCAGCGGGGTGTTTGTCATCACAGAAGGCCATGAACGCAAAATTGAGGATCTCATCCGAGCCGTTGACGCAGATGACCTCCTTGGGGCTGACATTCATGCGTTCCGCGATGGCTTTGGTCAGCACCGCGCATTCCGGATCGGAATACAATTGCACATGCTTTGCCGCTTCCGCCGCCGCCGCCACAGCACCCGGGGCGGGCGGGAAGGGCGACTCATTGGTGTTCAGCTTGATGTACTTGCGTTCCTTCGGCTGTTCACCCGGCGTGTAAGGCGTCAGGGACGCATATTTATTGGAAAAAAAACGGGTCATTCTTTGTCCTCCAGACGGACGACGGCGCTGCGGGCATGGGCGGTCAGACCCTCCTGACAGGCAAAATACGCCACGTCCTTCGCCACGCGGGCCAGCGCCGCGGGTGTATAATAGGTATACTGTGTCTTTTTGACAAAGTCATCCACCGACAGGGGCGAGGAGAAGCGCGCCGTACCGCTGGTGGGCAGCGTGTGGTTGGGGCCCGCAAAATAATCGCCCAGCGCTTCGGGGCAGCTGCGTCCCATAAAGATGGAGCCCGCATAACGGATGGCATCCAGATAATCAAAGGGATTATCCACGCACAGCTCCAGATGCTCGGGAGCGATCTCATTGGCAATGGCGATGGCATCCATCAGGGTCTCCGCCACGATGATCTTGCCGTTGTTGTCGATGGAAACGCGGGCGATCTCGGCACGCTCCAACTGCGGGATCTGCTTTTCCAGCTCGGCAGAAACTTTCTCTGCCAGTTCGGCGGAATCGGTCACCAGCACCGCGCTGGCCATCTTGTCGTGCTCCGCCTGACTGAGCAGGTCAGCCGCCGCACAGCGGGCGTCGGTCTTGCCGTCCGCCACGATCAGGATCTCGCTGGGACCGGCGATCATATCGATGGACACACGGCCGAACACCTGCTTTTTGGCCTCCGCCACAAAGGCATTGCCCGGTCCCACGATCTTGTCCACACGCGGCACCGTTTCGGTCCCGTACGCCAGCGCGGCAACCGCCTGCGCGCCGCCAATTTTGAAGATGCGATCCACACCGGCAACATGCGCCGCCGCCAGAATGACGGGGTTGACCTTGCCGTCCTTGCCGCAGGGGGTGGTGATAACCACTTCCTTCACGCCGGCAATTTTGGCGGGAATGGCATCCATCAACACGGTGGAGGGATACGCCGCCGTACCGCCCGGCACATACAGACCGGCACGGTCGACGGGGATGACCTTCTGACCCGTCACGATGCCGTCTTCATCATTGATAATGAAGCTGTTGCGCACCTGACGGGAATGGAACTTGCGGATGTTGGCGGCTGCCCGCTCCAGAATGTCCAGAAACTTCGGTTCGGTCGCGGCAAGTGCCTCGTCCATCTCTTCTTTGGAGACGGTCAGGCTGTCCAGCGCAGCGCCGTCAAACTTGAGGGTATACTTTTTCAGTGCCTCGTCGCCATTCTTTTTAACGTCCTCAATGATGTCCGCCACGATGGCTTCCACATTGACCGCGGGAACGGCACGGGCAAAAATGGCGTCGTTGGAGACCTCTCCGCACTTCAGAATACGAATCATACTTTTTCCTCCGTCATGGCAGACAGTGCCGCGGCGATGCGGTTGATCTGCTCGCTTTTGAATTTATAGCCGGATTTGTTGGCGATCAGTCTGGCGCTGATGGGGAAGATCTCCTCCACCACCTCCAGGTTGTTTTCCTTCAGTGTGGTGCCCGTTTCCACGATATCCACGATCACATCGGAAAGATGCAGGATGGGCGCCAGCTCGATGGAGCCGTTCAGATGGATGATGTCGATATCCCGTCCGCGGGAGGCGTAGAACGCCCGGGCGATGCGGCTGAATTTGGTCGCCACCCTCAGCGTGCGGCGGGGATCATCGCGGAAGCCCTTCTGTGCTGCCACCGTCATGCGGCATTTGCCGATGTGCAGGTCCGCCAGTTCGTAAAGGTCGGGCTGATACTCCAACAGGATGTCCTTGCCCGCCACACCGATGTCGGCAGCACCTTCTTCTACATATATGGCCACATCGCTGGGCTTGACCCAAAAGTATCTTACGCCCGCTTCTTCGTTTTCAAAGATCAGCTTGCGGTTGTTTTCCTTGATGGAGGGACAGGGATAGCCCGCCCGTTCAAACAGGTCATAGACCTTTTCGCCAAGGCGTCCCTTGGGCAGCGCTACATTCAGCATTTATCGCGCACCTCCCCGTTGATCAGATACAGCGTTCTCGCCGCCGTCACACCGGCTTCACCGGGTGCTGTCAGCACCGAGCTTCCATCCGCCCGCAGCGCTTCGGCAGCGGCACGCATTTCGGCCGGCGTGGTGTTTTCATCGCAGATCAGCAGCACATCCACATCCGGCGTGTCGGGCATCGTGTACAGGCGCGAAAGCAGATCGAGATACACGGCAAAGCCGATGGCGCGGGAGCGCTTGTGCATGCGCCGCATCAGGTGGTCATATTGTCCGCCGCTCAGCACGCTGTCGGGTATACCCTCCACAAAGCCGCGGAAGGCAAGACCGTTGTAATAGCGGGTATCGCTCACTGCGGAAAAATCCAGCCGCACAGAGGCTTTGAAGGGCGAGTCCTCAAACACCGTCAGGATGCGGGACAGCCCCTCGACCTTCTTGAGCGCGCCGAAGCGTTCGCACAGCGTCTTCACCTTGGGCAGTGCCTCATCAATTGGACCGCAGGCCTCCAGCAGACCGACAAGCGCTTCCTCCTTGCCCGCAAGCCCCTGCGCGGCGCACAGGCTGCGGATGCCGTGCAGGTTCTTCTGCGCGGCGCACTGCAGCAGCTGTTCCTGCAGCGCGCTGTCCTCAGTGATAAGCGCTGTGAAGGCGGTCAGGATGCCCAGGTTGGATACATCCAATATGAAGCTCTTTCCGCAAAGCGAAAGGCTCGCCGCCGCCAGATACAGCACCTCAGCGGCGCAGCACTCATCCACATTGCCGATGCATTCCAGACCGGCCTGACGGATCTCACGAAAACCGCCCATGCCGCGCGCCACACGGTAAACACGTTCATCATAATAGATCTTGCGCGTGCGCTCGGGAATGTCATCGGTATTCTTGACAATGGACAGCGTCACATCGGGCTTCAAGGCCATCAGCCGACCGTCCGTATCGGTAAAGGTCAGCACGTTGTCCGAGATCAAAAAATCCTTGTTGCGGGAATACAGATCGTATTCTTCAAATTTGCTCATCCGATAGGGCGTATAGCCATGGGATGAAAACAGCGTGCGCAGGCTGTCGACCGTCTGCCCGGCATCGTCCGCGCGGGAATCATTCCGCATTCTTTTTTCTCCCTTCTTGCATCTGGTTGATGGCGTTCCGATAGCCGCCCGCGCCGTAAAGCAGGCACTTGTTGACGCGGCTGATGGTGGCGGTGCTTACGCCCACCTGCTGGGCGATTGTCTGATACGGCGCTCCCTCACTGAGCATCAGTGCAGTATCCAGCCTTTGGGACATGTCCATGATCTATCGGATGGTGCACAGATCCTCAAAAAAGGCTGCGCACTCCTAAGGCGTCTTCATTGCGGCGATGGTTTTGAACAAGCGGTGGATCGATTCGGTTTCAAGCGCTTCCATGGTTGACAAAAGGCTCCTTGCTTTATTGTGCTAACGATTTAGCATTTTATCACTTTACCACAGTAAAGTCAAGACGGCGGCGCAAAAAGATAGGGTTTTTTCAAAAAAAGCTTGCATTCGGACAAACATTATGCTAATATAATTCGGTGCAGAAACATCTGTCTGCACGATGATTTACAGGAGGGCGAAGGAAAGTGCCTATTATTCAGTCCGCCAAGAAGCGCATGAAGGTTACCGCGACCAAGAATCTCCGCAACCGCATGGTGAAGAGCGCCGTCAAGACCGAAGTGCGCAAGTTCAATGCCGTTGCTGCCGATAAAGATGCCGCTGCTCAGCAGTATGTGTCTGCTGTGTCTGCTCTGGACAAGGCCGCTTCCAAGGGCGTAATCTCCAAGAACAGCGCCAACCGCAAGAAGGCCCGCATGGCCAAGGCGATGGCGAAGGCCTAAGAGAAAAGCCGAAAATGTATTTCATAAGCGCGCGGGCACTGCCGTGCGCGTTTGTGATACAATCAAACAACCAAACAGGCAATGAAAAAGACCAACCCCCGCGTTCAAGTACGACGCAAGAGAAAGGCGGTCACCGGCTGTAAGCCGCCTGCCGTGCTGCGGGGCATTCGCTTTTGAGCCGCGCCTCGAACCGGTCGGACAAGATCCGTCCGCAGTAGTTTGCGCCGTCTGCCCGACGACAGCGGGTAATGAAGCGCGGGGCCGCAGCCCGGCGGAATTTGGGTGGTAACACGCTGAAAGGCGTCCCATGGATTGGGGACGCCTTTTGCTTGTCCCATTATTTACAACAGTTGCTGATAATGATTGAACCGGAGGTATACGATGTCCATCAAGGAAAACATTGAAGCCATCCGCGCCGAATTGGAGGCGGAGCTTGAAAAAGCCGAAAACGGCAAGCTGGTCGAGGAACTGCGTCAGAAGGTGCTGGGCCGCAAAGGCACGCTGACCGCGCTGCGCCGTATGCTGGGCGGTCTGTCCGCCGAAGAGCGTCCCGCCATGGGTCAGCTCATCAATGAAGGCTGTGAAAAGATCGGTGCCCTGCTGGATGCCCGTCTTGAAAAGCTGCAGGCCCTCGAGCGTGAGCAGAAGCTCAAGAGCGAGACCATCGACGTGACCGAGCCCCGTGAGCTGCCCCGTGTCGGTGTGCCCCACCCCACCACGCTGGCCCTGCAGGAGGTCGTTTCCGCTCTGACCGGTCTCGGCTTCGACATTGTGGAAGGCCCCGAGATCGAGCTGGACCATTTCAACTTCGAACTGCTCAACATCCCCAAGAATCATCCCGCCCGCGACGCGCAGGATACCTTCTATGTGGATGACAACATTGTGCTGCGTACCCACACCTCTCCCGTGCAGGCGCGCACCATGCTTTCCCGCAAGCCCCCCATCCGCATCGCCTGCCCCGGCCGCGTGTACCGCGCCGATGAGGTCGATGCCACCCACAGCCCCGTCTTCCATCAGATCGAAGGCCTGGTCATCGATAAGGATGTCACCATGGGCGACCTGAAGGGCACGCTGGATGCGCTGTTCAAGAAGCTGTACGGCGACGATGTCGAGACCCGCTTCCGTCCCTCCTTCTCCCCCTTCACCGAGCCGAGCGCCGAGGTCGACCTGACCTGCATCTCCTGCCGCGGCAAGGGCTGCCGTATGTGCAAGGGCACCGGCTGGATCGAAGTGCTGGGCTGCGGCATGGTTAACCCCAAGGTGCTGGAAATGTGCGGCATCGATCCCCACGAATACAGCGGCTTTGCCTTCGGCATCGGTCTGGAGCGCATCACCATGCTGCGCTACGGCATCAAGGACATGCGTCTTCTCTATGAAGGCGACGAGCGTTTCCTGCGGCAGTTCCGCTGAGACAGAGGAGGCAAAGCAATATGAAAATTTCCATGAATTGGATCAGTCGCTACGCGCCCATCACCGTATCCCCCGCCGAGTATGAAAGCCGCATGATCATGTGCGGCACCGGCGTGGAGGGCGTTGAATATCTGGGTGCCGAGTGCGAAAATGTGGTGGTCGGCCGTGTGCTGACCTGCCGTGATCATGAAAACAGCGATCACCTGCATGTCTGCACCGTGGATGTCGGCGCCGCCGAGCCCCTGCAGATCGTCTGCGGCGCGCCCAATGTAAAGGAAGGCATTCTGGTACCCGTCGCGCTGGTCGGCGCCAAACTGCCCGGCGGTCACGAAATCAAAAAGGGCAAGCTGCGCGGCGTGGAATCCTGCGGCATGCTCTGCTCCGGTCCCGAGATCGGCGTGCCGGTCGAGCTGTACCCCTCCGTGGGCGATGCCGGTCTGCTCGTATTTAATGAAGAATATGCTCTGGGCACCGATGTGCGCACCATTTTCGGTCTGGATGACTATGTGGCCGATTTTGAGATCCTGGCCAACCGTCCCGACTGCCTGTGCGCCTGGGGCATTGCCCGTGAGACCTCCGCTGCGCTGGACACCCCCCTCACTCTGCCGGAGATCAGCGTCAAGTATGCCGGCGGCAACATCCGCGATCATGTGTCCGTACGCGTGGATGATTACAGCCGCTGCCCCCGCTATGCCTCCCGCGTGATCAAAAACGTGCGTGTGGCTCCCTCCCCCATGTGGCTGCGTCAGGTGCTGCACGCTGCCGGTATGCGCTCCATCAACAACATTGTGGACATCACCAACTTTGTCATGCTGGAGACCGGTCATCCCATGCACGCTTTTGACCTGGACAAGGTCCGCGGCCGTCAGATCATCGTGCGCACCGCCCATGAAGGCGAAACGCTGCGTACCCTGGATGGCAAGGATCATCAGCTGCAGCCCACCGATCTGCTGATCTGCGACGCCGAAGGCCCCACCGGTCTGGCCGGCATCATGGGCGGCGAAGAGAGCGAGATCACCGACGCCACCACCGAGGTCATGTTCGAATGTGCCACCTTCGACCGTGCCATGATCCGTGTGTCCGCCCGCCGCATGGGTATCCGTACCGAAAGCAGCGGCCGCTATGAGCGCGGTGTCTCCGAAAAGACCATCATGAAGGCGCTCGACCGAGCCTGCCAGCTGATCAACGAGCTGGATGCCGGCGATGTAGTCGAGGGCAATTACGATTATTACGAGAAGCTGGAAGCCCCCAAGCCCATCACCTGCTCTGTGCGCCGCATCGCCACCCGCACCGGCGTCAACATCACGGCGGATGAAATGGTTGAAGCGCTGAACAAGCTCTGCTTTGAAAACGTCTCCGTTGACGGCGATGTGCTGACCGTGACCGCTCCCGATTATCGTCAGGATATCGAAGGCGAAGCCGACATCTGCGAAGAAGTACTGCGCATGGCCGGCTATGACCGTATTCCCTCCACCCGTCTGCGCGGCGAAAGCACGCAGGGCGGCATGAACCCCTGGATGGCGCGAAAGGAACGTCTGCGCAAGCTGCTGAGCGGCTTCGGCTATGACGAGATGATGACCTACTCCTTCGTCAGCAAAAAGTCCATCGCCGCGCTGGGTCTGGACGAGAGCGATCCCCGTATGCAGCCCCTGATGCTCCGCAACCCGCTGGGCGAGGATACCAGCTGCATGCGCACCACCCTGGCGCCCGATATGATGCGCATCCTGGCCGGCAACTACAATCAGGGCAACGCCGTTGCCATGCTGTACGAGTTTGGCACCCTGTTTGATGCCACCCGCCGCACCGCGGAGGGTCTGGTCACCGAAAGCCCTGCCCTGTGCGTCGGTGCTTACGGCAGCGGCATTGACTTCTATACCGTGCGCGGCGTGGCGGAAGCCATCTGCGCCTATGAAGGTGTCGATGTCAAGGTCGTCGCCGGCGGCGATCCCTACTATCATCCCGGCCGCTGCGCCCGCCTGATGCACGGCGATACCTGCATTGCCGCCCTGGGTCAGATTCATCCCGATCGCGCCGCCGCACTGGACCTGCCCGAGCAGACTGTGCTGGCCGAGATCGACATGACCGCCCTGTACGCCGCCGCGCAGCCCATGGGTCAGGTCAGCCCCATCAGCCGCATGCAGGCTGTCAGCCGCGATATCGCGCTGGTGCTGCCCGAAAGCCAGCAGCTCGGCCCCGTGATGGATACCATCCGTGCCGCTGCAGGCCCCATGCTGGAGGATGTGAAGTTGTTTGACATCTTCCGCGGTCTGCAGGTCGGCCCCGGCCTCAAGAGCTGCGCCTTCTCGCTCACCTTCCGTTCTGCCGACAAGACCCTGACTGAGGACGACCTTGCCCCCGTGATGAAGAAGGTCCTCAAGCAGACCGGCGACAGCTATGGCGCCGTGATCCGCGGATAACCGCATATCATCGTTTTTCAAAGGAGATCATGCCTTTCGCATGATCTCCCTTTTTCTGCCCGGGCGTATCCTCCCATTGCGTTTTTTGCCCGTATCGTCTATAATGCCATTCGGTTTCTTCCAATATATATTGATTCAAGTGAGGGCTTATGGTTTCCAACGATCTTACCACCGGCACGGTATGGAAAAAACTGATGGGGTTCTTCTTCCCCATTCTGCTTGGCATGCTCTTTCAGCAGCTGTACAACACCGTGGACGCCATTGTCGTAGGGCGCTTCCTTGGAGCTTCCGCCCTTGCTGCCGTCGGCGGCAGCGCGTCTGCCATCACCAACATGATCATCGGCTTTTTCACCGGTCTCAACAGCGGTGCCACCGTACTGATCGCCCAGCACTTCGGCGCCAACGACCGCGATGGTCTCAGCCGTGTGCTGCATACCGCCATCCTGTTCTGTCTGGCAGTCGGCCTCATGATCACCGCCTTCGGCATTTCCATTGCCCCGATGGCGCTGCGTCTGATTGGCAACCCGTAGGATATCATGCTCCCCTCCACGCAATATCTGCGCATTTATTTTATCGGCTCGGTACCGCTGCTGCTTTATAACCTCTTTCAAGGCACCCTGCAGGGCGTAGGCGATTCCCGCCGTCCCCTGCTCTATCTGGCGGTCAGCTGTGTCATCAACATTCTGCTGGATGTGCTGTTTGTCGCCGTACTGAACCTCGGCGTGCAGGGCGTGGGCTGGGCCAGTGTCCTTTCCATGACGCTGTGCACCCTTTTGGCTCTGACCCATCTGACGCAGGTTAACGGACCGCACCGCGTACGCCTGTCCTGCCTGCGCATTGACGGACAAAAGCTGCGTGATACCCTGCGCATCGGCCTGCCCGCCGGCCTGCAGGGCACCATGTACAGCATTTCAAACCTCATCATCACCGCTGCCGTCAACGGCTTTGGCACCATGCTCGTCGCCGCGTGGACCGCGACCGGTCGTCTGGGTGGTCTTTACTGGGTCACCAGCAATGCCTTCGGCGTAGCCATCTGCGCCTTTGTGGGACAGTGCTGGGGCGCCGGCAAGATCGACCGCATGAAGCATGCCCTTGCGGTCTGCCTCAAAATTGCCATGTCGGTCACGGTGGTGCTGTCCGTGCTGCTGCTTTCCATCGCCCGTCCCGCCTACTCGCTTTTCCTGCAATAGGAAGAAGTCATCGATGCCGCCATCCGCATCATGTGGTATTTTGTCCCCTACTACTTTACCTGGACGTTTGTGGAAGTGCTGTCCGGCACCTTCCGTGGTGTGGGCGATACACTGCGCCCCATGATCATCGTCATGCTCTTCACCTGCGTGTTCCGCATCATCTGGATGTATACCGTCGTGCCCATGTGGCATGACATTGCCGCTGTCAGCATCGTCTACATCATCTCGTGGGTGCTGACAGGCGCTGTCTTCATTTTCTATTATTTCCGCGGCAGCTGGATGAAGCAGCAAACACGTCTCAAAGGCTCCGAAATCTGATGCAGATAAATCGAAACTGTTTGAAAAATCCGCATTTCCGCACAATTTACGATTGTACTTTTGACCATTCGGTGTTAAAATAAGAATAGTATACCTGATGGAGGGGAAACTATGCCCACTTGTCCCGAAAACACTCTCGCCGCAGCCCGCCGCCCGGCGGAACCGCACGGCAGAGGGGACGGTGCATGTCTGCTCACGCTGAATTCGCTCCCGGCGGATTTCGGTCCCTCCGCAGTATGTCTGGGCACCTTTGACGGCGTTCACCGCGGACATCGCGCGCTCATCAGCGCCTGTCTGGAGGCCGCCGGTGAGAAGAGCCTGATCCCCTGCGCCTATACCTTCGATTTTCCTCCCGCCGCCGTGCTGTCGGGCCGCAAGGTACCGCTGCTGAGCAGCATTGAGGAAAAAGCACAGCTGATGGCCCTCTGCGGCATGAACACGGTGGTCTGGTCACATTTTGACGAGAGCATCTCCGCCCGCAGTGCCGAGGACTTTTTTACCGGTCTGCTGCTTGAAAAGCTGCATGCCCGCCACATTGTCATCGGCTTCCACTATCATTTCGGCCGCAAGGCCGAGGGCAACGCCGACCGCATGCGGGAGCTTTGCGCCCTGCACGGCATCGGGTTGACCGTTGTGCCCCCCGTCACGCTACCCTCCGGCGAGGTCATCTCCAGCACCGCGGTACGCGCCGCCCTGCTGGAAGGCAACCGTGCCCGCGCCGCCGAGCTTCTCGGCCGCCCGCTGACCGAATAGGAGGAAGTTCTTCTTTCCGCTTCTGTGTGACAGCGCTTGCTGTCCCTGAAAATTACAACCACAGCCGCTTTGCGGCTAACCAAACTGAAAAAGGTGGGATCATCCATGAAAGCAACCTTCCATGGCGGCGTTCACCCCGCTCACAGCAGTAAGCACGCGACCTCCTCGCTGCCTGTACGGGACTTTGTTTCCGATACCGTGCAGCTGGTCATGAACATGAACATCGGCGCGCCTTCTGCTCCCTGTGTCAAAAAAGGTGATCATGTGCTGATGGGTCAGGTCATCGGCGAACCCGTCGGTCCGCTGGGCGTACCGGTCCATGCCAGCGTCAGCGGCGAAGTGGTCTCTGTTGAGCCCCTTCCTTATCTCGGCGAAGTGCCGCCCATGTGCGTCACCATCCGCAATGACTTCCAGGACGAGTGGGTCGAGCTGAACCCCCTCGGCAGCGTTGAAAAGGTCGACCCCGCGCTCATCATTCCCGCCATCAAGGCGGCCGGTATCACCGGTATGGGCGGCGCCTCCTTCCCCACGCATGTAAAGCTCAGCCTGCGCCCCGATCAGAAGTGCGATTACATCATCGCCAACGGCGCTGAGTGCGAAACCCACCTTACCTGCGACCATCGCCTGATGCTGGAGCACAGCGTCCGCGTGGTGGATGGTCTGCGTGCCGCCATGCGCGCGCTGAATGTCAAAGAGGGCATCATCGCCATCGAAGACAACAAGCCCGATGCCATCGAGGCCATGACCGCCGCCGCCAAGGATCGTACCGGCGTGCGCGTGCAGGTGCTCAAAACCAAGTATCCGCAGGGCGGTGAAAAACAGCTGATCGAAGCTGTGACCGGCCGTCAGGTGCCCTCCGGCGGTCTGCCCATCCAGTGCGGCTGCGTCGTGCTGAATGTTGCCACCTGCGCCGCCATCGCCGACGCCGTCATCGACGGCCGTCCGCTGGTCACCCGTCTGTGCACCGTGACCGGTCATGTCCGTCAGCCTGCCAACCTGCGCCTGCGCATCGGCACCATCACCAATGACATCATCGGTGAGTGCGGCGGTTATGAGGACGAACCCGGCAAGATCTTCTTCGGCGGCGCCATGACCGGCCTGTGCCTGCCCAACGACACCATGCCCACCTCCAAGTCCACCGGCGGCATCGTGGTCTTCAGCAAGGCTGAAGCCCGCAGCATGGAGGAAGGTCCCTGCATCCGCTGCGGCAAGTGCTCCGAAGTGTGCCCCATGGGCCTCAACCCCTACATGATCAAGGCTGCCGCTGATGCGGATGATCTTGAAAAAGCCAAGAAGCTGAACGTGATGGACTGCACCGTGTGCGGCAGCTGCTCCTTCATCTGCCCCGCCCGCCGCTGGCTGACCGCTTCTTTCAAGATTGCCAAGTCCAACATCATGCAGCAGGCTAAAAAAGCAAAGGAGGCCGCGGCCAAATGAGTCTGATTCTTTCTACCGCGCCGCATATCCGCACCCCTCACAGCACGCAGCGCCTGATGGGCAATGTGCTCATTTCCCTGCTCCCCTGTGTGGCTGCCGGTATCTACTTCTTCGGTTGGGCTGCCGCCCTGGTTCTGGCGGTCTCCACCGCCTCCGCCGTGCTGGCTGAGTTCGTGTGGCAGAAGCTCACCCACAAGACTGTTCGCATCAACGATCTGTCCGCCGCCGTCACCGGTCTTCTGATCGGTCTGGTGGTCACTCCCAAGGCTCCCTGGTGGATGGTGATGATCGCTTCCTTCTTTGCCATCATCATCGTCAAGCAGCTGTTTGGCGGCCTGGGCGACAACTTCCTGAACCCCGCCCTGACAGCCCGCGCCGTGCTGCTGGCCTCCTGGCCTGCCATCATGACGACCCACGTCACTCCCGTGGATGCTGTGACCAGCGCCACTCCTCTGGCCGGTTATTCCGCCACCACCATGGATCTGCTGCTCGGCAAGGTGCCCGGCGCCATCGGTGAAACCTGCAAGATCGCTATTCTGATCGGTCTGGCTTACCTGCTCATTACCCGCACCATCCGTTGGGAGATTCCCGTCTTTGTGGTTGGCTCCGCCGCCGTTATGAGCCTGCTGCTGGGCATGGATGTGCTGACGACTGTGCTGTCCGGCGGTCTGCTGTTCGGTGCCGTCTACATGGCCACCGACTATGTCACCAGCCCCATGAAGCGTTGGTCCACTCTGGTGTACAGCATCGGCGTCGGTGTGATGATCGTGCTGATCCGCAAATTCGGTGCTTATCCCGAAGGCGTCACCTATGCCATCATGCTGATGAACATCTGCGCGCCTCTGTTTGACCGCATGTTCCCCGACAGAAAGCTCTATGGCCATAAGAAGGAGGCAAAAGCGTAATGGAACAGAAAAAAAGCCTCGGCCGTATCTTTATGAACGGCATCCTGACCGAGAACCCCACCTTCCGTCTGGTGCTGGGCTGCTGCCCCACCATGGCCGTTACCACCAGCGCCATCAACGGCGCCGGCATGGGTCTGGCCGCCACCTTCGTTCTGCTGTTCTCCAACATGGTTATTTCCGCCATGCGCAAGGTCATTCCGGATAAGGTGCGTATTCCCAGCTTCATCGTCATCATCTGCACCTTCGTGACCATCGTGCAGCTGGTGCTGCAGGCCTACGTTCCCTCCCTGTACGATTCCCTGGGCGTGTTCATTCCCCTGATCGTGGTAAACTGCATCATCCTGGGTCGTGCCGAAGCGTTTGCCAGCAAGAACCCCGTTGTCGATTCCGCCGTGGATGGTCTGGGCATGGGCCTTGGTTTCACCCTGTCTCTGACCCTCATCGGCTGCATCCGTGAGCTGATCGGCTCCGGCAGCATCTTCGGCATCGATCTGCTGGGTGCTGCTTACCAGCCCATGCTGCTGTGCATCCTGCCCGCCGGCGGCTTCCTCATCTTCGGTCTTCTGCTGGGCATCATCAACTTTGTCGGTTCCCGGCGCAGAAAGGCGGCTTGATAAGAAATGACAATGAATGTATTGCTGTTCCTGGTCAGCTGCGTTCTGACCAACAACTACATCTTCAGCAAGTTCCTGGGCTGCTGCCCCTTCCTGGGTGTATCCTCCAAGGTCAGCACCGCGGCCAGCATGGGTCTGGCGGTCACCTTCGTTATGACCATCGCCTCCCTGTTTGCCTACATGGTCAACGCCTGGGTGCTCGTTCCCCTGCATCTGGAGTTCATGCAGACCATCGCTTTCATTCTGGTCATCGCTTCTCTGGTGCAGTTCGTGGAAATGTTCCTCAAAAAGTCCATGCCTGCCATCTACAGCGCTCTGGGCATCTACCTGCCCCTGATCACCACCAACTGCGCTGTGCTGGGCGTGGCCACCCTGAACGTCAACAACGCCTACGGCATGCTGCAGAGCGTGCTGAACGGTACCTTCTCCGCTCTGGGCTTCCTGCTGGCCATCGTGCTGATGGCGGGTGTGCGTGAGCGCCTCGAAACCAGCAAGATTCCCGAGTGCATGAAGGGTTTCCCCATCAGCCTCATCTCTGCCGGCCTGATGGCAATCGCCTTCCTGGGCTTCAGCGGCATGGTGTAAGGAGGAAAGCCAATGTCTACCATTCTTTTCGCTGTAATCATGCTTGGCGCCATCGGCGTCATCTTCGGCCTGGTGCTGACTTTTGCCAGCAAAAAGTTCCACGTGGATGTGGATGAGCGTGTTGAAAAGGTTCGTGCCTGCGTGGCCGGCGCCAACTGCGGCGCCTGCGGCTTCCCCGGCTGCGATGGCTTTGCCGCCGCTGTTGTGGAAGGTAAGGCTCCTGTGAACGGCTGCAAGCCCGCCGGCGCCGACGGTGCCGCCAAGATTGCCGCCATCATGGGTCAGGAAGTCTCCGATGAAGAGCGTATGGTTGCCCGCGTGCTCTGCCAGGGCATGAAGGGTGTGGCCAAGGAGCGCTACGTCTACGACGGCTACAAGAGCTGCGCCACCGCTGCCGGTATCGCCGGCGGCCCCAAGGATTGCCGCTTTGCCTGTATCGGTCTGGGCGATTGTATGGATCACTGTGCCTTCGGTGCGATCAGCATGAAGGACGGCATCGCCTCCATTGATGAGGACAAGTGCGCTGCCTGCGGCGCCTGCGTTGAGCATTGCCCCCGCGGTGCCATCAAGCTGCTGCCCATCAGCCAGAGCGTCATCGTTCGCTGCCGCAACAGCGACATCGCCCGTGTCGCCCGTGCCGTTTGCTCCGATGCCTGCATCGGCTGCAAGCGCTGCATGAAGGAATGCCAGTACGAGGCCATCACCGTTGAAAACGGCTTTGCCCGCATCGACCCCGCCAAGTGCACCCGCTGCGGCGCCTGCGCGGCCGTTTGCCCCTGCAACGCCATCACCAACGCCAACCCCGTTCCCGTTGAGCCTGTCATGCAGTGATCCGGGAATCCGTCATAACAAAAGCCGTCCGCATCCGCGGACGGCTTTTGTGCGTACACGTGAGATTCGTTGGGAACCACCCTTTTTGAAGCCAAAAAGGCCGGTTCCCAAGCCCTCCGCTAAAAAGCAGTATTGGAGAAGTACTAATATTTGAAAACTCTGCAAAAACACCACCAAACAATAAAGAGGGAAGCCAAGCGACTATTCAGAACACTTGGCTTCCCTCTAAATATTACTGTATGTTAGTCCTTATCCGCTAGAACCGCCACACGCGGCTGCTGGGACAGGTCTCCTGCCGTCACACGCAGCAGCGGCATCGGCATGCACACTGCGTTCATCGCCTTCAAAAAACCCTCCAGAGGGGCAATGGGCCAGCCGGCATTGACATCGGTGCGGTAATGCATCGGAATGACCATGCGCGGCTTCAACACATCGATCATCTGCTTTGCGCTCTCTGCGTCAATGGTGAAGAAACCGCCGACAGGAATGAGCGCGATATCGATCTTGCCAAGCTTCTTCAGCAGTTCCTCATCCCAGGCACCGATATCGCCAAAGTGCGCCACACGCAGTCCTTCCGCTTCGATAATATAGATCACATTGGGACCGCGTTTCGCGCCGCCGCAATCGTCATGAAAGCAGGGAATGCCCGTGATCTTTACACCCTCCGCCGGTGCAAAACTGCCGGCGGCATCCACGATCTGCGCGCTGCCGCTCACCTTTTTGGTATAACTGTGATCGCCATGACCATGGCTGACGGTCACCGCGTCGCATTCCACTTCCCGCATCCCATAGCCCACATGGTCGTCATAAGGGTCGGTCAGGATGCGAAAGCCTTCCGCCGTTTCAATCAAAAACTCGCTGTGTCCATGATGTGTGATCAGCATTTTTTCTTCTCCTCCAGATACATAATCATCAGACGTGCAGCACCGATGGAAAGCGGTTCATGCCTTCTCAGCTTTTCGGCGCACATCACATTCAGTTCCTCCGTCAGCAGGTCTGCCCTGCCCTCCTCTATCCGCAGCAAGGTGCGGCGAAGCATTTCCCCGTCATGTCCCCCATGCAGCATGATCATGCGGCACAGGGACAGCATGGCCGCATTCTTTTCCGTCATTGGCGGCATCGGCAGGTCGGGCAGCCGATCCTCCAGAGCAGCCTCCGCCTCGTCATTCAAATCCAGCAGCCACAATGCTCCATCTTGCTCCACGATGAAGCCTGCCTCGCTCAAGCGCAGGCTTTTCTCCTCCGTATCCCGATGGCGTGCCGGATAATCGGTTACAAAAAGCGCGCGCATACTCCGATCAGGGCGCACAAAGCACCCCTCTGTCAGAATTGCACGCGCCTTCAGACGCAGCTCTTCCACCGCACTCATGAGCGACGGCTCGCCGCGAAACGAATCCGCATCTCCCGCATGGAAGAATACTGGCCCTGAATATCCAACTGATATTGAAGCAGTACTTCTCCGCGGTCATCGTCCACATGATACTTCACCTGAGTTGGAAAAACGCCCATTTCCAGCGCGCCGAAGGGCGTATGATAGCTGCCCTCAAAACGGCTGCCCTTGGAAAAGATCATGCTTGTGTTATATTCACCGTCACGGTTCATGGTCACCACACCATTATGCATGGTAAAAACCACTTCATGGCTGGCCTCACCGTCCGGCTGTGCTTCGGTATAGCGCAGGCTCCAGGAGTCATCGGCGCCGGAAAGCTCCCCGGTGGTCACCAGACGCATTTCATCATTCGCCTCGTCCTCTCCGGCCTCCTGCACCAGGCCCGTTACGCTCAAAAGCACCTTTTTCTTGTGCATGCTTCCGCCTCCTTTCCTCCGTGTACTGATATTATATCATATTCTCCGCCGAGTAACAAGAACCCCGCATCAGATGTTGTTGAGCCGCTTCAGAACCCGGCGATAGAAGATGGTACTGAAGATGGCGCTGACCACTGCGGCGATGGGGAAAGCCCACCAGACCGCCTCCACGTGGCCGGTCAGGGACAACAGATACGCCGCAGGCAGCAGTACCACCAACTGACGCATGATGGAAGTGATCATGCTGTAAATGGGCTTGCCAAGCGCCTGACAGACAGAGCCGCTCACAATGCAGAAGCCTGCCACGGGGAAGTGAACACCGATGACGCGCAGTGCCGTACGGCCGACTGCCAGCATTTCCTCGGAGGGGCTGAACAGCCCCAGCAGCACATCGGGAATCAACTCAAACAGCAGCGTACCAACCGACATAATGGAGATGGCGATCAGGATGCACAGGCGCGCCGCACGGCGCACACGCTCCTTTTTACGGGCTCCGAAATTATAGGAAACGATAGGTACCAGCGCGTTGTTCATGCCGAAGATGGGCATAAAGATGATGCTTTGGATCTTATAATAGGCGCCGAACACCGCCGTAGCCGCCTCGGTAAAGCCGATCAGAATGCTGTTGAGCACAAAATTGAGGAAAGAACCGATGCCCTGCATGATGATGGAGGGCAGGCCGATGCGGTAGATCTCCTTCACCGCAGGAGCGTAAGGACGGATCGCCTTGAAGGAGAAATTGATCTCCTTGTTCTTCTTGAGGTTCAGCACGATGCCGACAATTGTAGCCAAAATCTGTCCGCACACAGTCGCCACTGCCGCACCCATCACCTCCAGGCGCGGGAAGCCCAGCAGACCGAAGATCAGGATGGGGTCAAAAGCCATGTTGAATACCGCGCCCGTGATCTGCGGGATCATGGCAAGGTCGGTGCGTCCGGTGGACTGCAGCAGTCTTTCACTGCACATCTGGGCAAACAGCGGATAGCAGCATCCGATGCAGATGGTCAGATAAGCCGTTCCGTAATCCAGAATGGCGCTGTTATCGGTCAGAAAGCCGTAGAACGGCTTCACCATGGTAAAGCCCAGCAGGCTGAACACGATCATGCTGCACAGATACAAAAAGATGCCTGTACCGGCGGTGCGGTTGACGTTCTCGTAATCCTTCTGTCCCAGACTGCGGGACAGCAGTGCGTTCATACCCACGCCGGTACCGGTGCCTACCGCAATGCACAGCGATTGGAAAGGGAAAGCCAGGCTGACAGCGTTCATGGCATCCTGACTGAGGCGGGCGACAAAAATGCTGTCCACAATGTTATAAAGCGCCTGAAAAAGCATCGATGCCATCATCGGGGCACTCATCACAAGGATCAGCTTGCCGATGCTCATGGTGCCCATTTTGTTTTCCTTAAGTGTGTTTTGCTGCATCAAAAGTGTTCTCCTTCGCAAAGTCGGGGTCTATTCTATCACAGACAGGGAAATTGAACAATACTTATTGAAAAAACCGCCGTATGTACGGCGGTTTTTATGTTGTATTTTGTTAAATGCAGCAGAAGCGCCAGCCACAGCCGCTGCCTCCGCAGCAGAGGTTGAACAGCATACAGGTCAGGCAGGGATTGGAGCACAGGCAGTTGGCCACGCCTCCAAAGTCCGTCCCCTGACGGCGGTATTCGTTGCCGCCTTGTGTCAGTTCCCGCACAAAGGACGTGTATTCCATGTTCATCGGGTCCATATTGGCCGCTTGCCGGGCGTAATTCAGGGCGGCAATATCATCGCCCATGCCCTGATGCGCACGCCCCGCCAGATAATACCACTCCGCGCTGCCGTCGGACATGGACTGCAGCAGCTGCATGGCCTCGTGATAGCGTCCGCTGCTCAGGTACTGGCGCACCACGGAAAACTGCGGTGCTCCCTGACGCGCCTGCCCGGAGGAACCGTATCCCTGTCCCCAGAAACCGCCGAAAAAGTCGTTATATGGGTTGCCATAGCCGTTCGCGCCGCCGCCATAGCCGTTGGAATAACCATTCTGATAGCCGGCAGAAGACGAGCTGCCCGAGCGGGTGGATCGGCCGCCGTTTTTGCGGATATCCATGATCTCGGCATACGCGTCATTGATCTGCATCATTTTTTTCTCCGCTTCGGCGGAGCCGTTATTGCGGTCCGGATGATATTGCTTGGCCAGACGGCGATAAGCCGCCTTGACCTCTTCATCGGTAGCGGTGGAGGAAATACCCAGCACCTGATAGGGATCGCTCATTGATCGGTTTCCTTTCGTTTTTGCCGCAGGGAGGCGTATTTGCCCCATACGCCCGAATACAGCACATTGCGGATGAGCCTGTCATCCTGCTGCACAGGCAGATAGTCATAGCAGCGGACGCACTGCGCCATTTCCATATTCAGAATATCCTCCATGCGCTGCTCATAGTCGGGCAGCGGATGCATGGAAGTCAAAGGATTGAAGTGACCGCTTTTTGTGTCACTGTCATAATCCTCCCAGGCGTCCATCAGATAAATGAACCGCCCCAGCGCGCTGCCCATGCCCCGAAGGGCTGCGGCAAACACATCCTCCCGCCAGCAAAAGCATTCGCCCAGCATCTGCCCGCTCAGCCGGGCAAGGGCATCGATATCATCGCTCTTCTGCGTTTCCAGTGCGTTCAAACGTTCCAGTGCGTCCTTTACGGCATCGCACTGCCGCGGATATGCCTTTTGTACCTTGTCATAGGCTTTTTGCAGCGCCTTCATACCGGCGCGCCCGCGCAGACTGTTTTCATCGGCGGCATCATCGGCGCACTTGTAATACGCCAGCAGAATGTTCATGGCCGCCGCGTACCGAACGGCTTCGTTTTGCATAAACGTCCTTGGCTTGGTTGGATGCATTGCGCATCGTTTATCATAACACTTTTCTTCCGGTTCGTAAAGTGCCGACAAAACCAGGGCCAGAAAGGTCATATCATTGCTGAGTGTCAGGCGGCTCGCGCTGCCGTATTCTTCCTTCAGCGTATCGCACAGACCGCAGTAGCAAGCGCGATAGCGTTTCTTTTCTTCTTCCGAAAGTGTCTTTTCGTTCAGAAGCACATAACCGAACATGGTTTACTCCGCGTCCTCCGCGCCGTCATCATTGCCACTGCTCCCGGCTGCATCCGCGGAAGCACCGGGCTGCTGTTTCTGATGCTTTTTCCAGCGGCGTTCCTCTTCCTCGTGCTTGCGCTTATCCTCCTCGGCAAAGCGCTGCGCATCCTGCATAGCCCGCTGAATTTCCGCCTCACTCATATTGGAAGAACCGGAAATGGTGATCTCCTGTGCCTTGCCGGTGCCCAGATCCTTGGCGGAAACATTCACAATGCCGTTGGCATCGATGGAGAAAGTCACCTCGATCTGCGGTACACCCGCCATGGCACGGCGGATACCGCTCAGGCGGAAGCGTCCCAGGGATTTATTGGCGGAAGCGATCTCTCTTTCGCCCTGCAGTACATTGATATCCACAGAGGTCTGGAAAGGCGCCGCCGTGGAAAAGATCTGCGAACGCTTGACTGGAATGGTGGTATTGCGGTCCACAATACGGGAGAAGGTGTTGCCCACCGTTTCCACGCCCAGAGACAGAGGCGTCACATCCAGCAGCAGCAGGGATTTGACCGTACCCAGCATTACGCCGCCCTGAATGGCTGCGCCGAGCGCCACGCACTCATCGGGATTGATGCCCTTGAAGGGCTCTTTGCCGCAGAAGCTTTTGACCATCTGCTGCACCGCGGGAATGCGGCTGGAGCCGCCCACCAGCAGTACCTTGCTCAGATCGCTGCCCGTGAGTCCCGCGTCCTTGAGCGCCTGCTCCATGGGGCCAATGGTCGCCTGCACCAGATGACGGGTCAGATCGTCAAATTTGGCACGGGTCAGGGTCAGCTCCAGATGAGCGGGACCTTCCTTGCCCATTGCCAGGAAGGGCAGGTTGACCGTGGTATTGAGCGACGCAGAAAGCTCGATCTTGGCCTTTTCCGCCGCCTCACGAACGCGCTGCATCGCTGCCGCGTCCCGTGTCACATCGATGCCGCTGGAACGGCGGAATTCCGCCGCCAGATAATCGGCGACACAGGTATCAAAATCATCGCCGCCCAGACGGTTGTTGCCGGCGGTCGCCAGCACCTCGATCACATCGGCATTGATATCCAGCACGGACACATCAAAGGTTCCGCCGCCCAGATCATACACCATGATCTTCTGCGCCTGTTCCTTATCAATACCGTACGCCAGTGCCGCGGCGGTCGGCTCGTTGATGATGCGCTTGACATCCAGACCCGCAATGCGTCCGGCATCCTTGGTCGCCTGACGCTGGCTGTCGGTAAAATACGCCGGCACGGTAATGACCGCTTCGGTCACCGCTTCACCCAAATAGTCCTCGGCATCCTTTTTCAGCTTCTGCAGGATCATGGCGCTGATTTCCTGCGGTGTATAGGAATGATTATCGATCCTCACGCGGTAATCGCTGCCCATTTCGCGCTTGATAGACTGCACCGTACGCTGATGGTTGACCACCGCCTGACGCTTGGCCGCCGCGCCTACCAGCCGCTCACCGTCTTTGGTGAACGCCACCACAGAAGGGGTGGTTCTGGCGCCGTCTGCCGACACGATCACCGTGGGCTCATTGCCTTCCATCACGGCGACGCAGCTGTTGGTCGTACCAAGGTCAATACCGATCACTCTGCTCATGTGTTTATCTCCTTCAAGAAAACGCGTTTGCACGCGGGTTCATTATCATTATCCATGTTCAGCATAACAGAGAATTATGAAATCAATATGAACACTCAAAAATTAATTTTGTTCATATTCTGTTGATAAACGGATGTTATAATCCTTTCGTCAACCAAAGGAGGTACTCTGTTATGAAGCAATTCTTTGACAATCTGAAAGCCAATCTTGCCCGCTGGATGCAGGGGCGTTACGGTGCCGATGACCTGAGCCGCTTTATTCTGCTCTGCAGCATCGTACTGCTTGTCCTCTCCTGGATCCTGCCCATTGGTCTGATTTATTATATTTCCCTCGCCGGCTATGTGTGGGCGCTGTTCCGCATGCTTTCCCGCAACATCAACAAACGCGCACAGGAGAATGCGACCTATCTGGAAAAGACTGCCCACATCCGCACCGAGATCAGTCAGGCGCGGGTACGCTTCAAGAACCGCAAACAGTACAAGTATTTCAA
>JAKSQG010000030.1 GCA_024404275.1 Clostridia bacterium
GACCCGTAAAATGACCGTACAGATAGTCCTTGATGTTGACAAACTTCCACGTGCGGGCATAGACCTCGGGCTCGTGCTCCTTGAGCCACATGTACTTGGGCAGACCGGCATGTACATCAATGCGGTTGCCTGTGACACGGTAGAACTCCATCAGCGGAATGAGCTGAGCGGTACGGTCTGCCTGTTCGGCGGTGCGGTTGTCGGAATGGATGATGTTGGGGTACAGCGCGTTCCCGTCGGCGTCCATGGGGATGCAGCCATTCATGGTGCCGGTCAGACCAAGGGCCTGCGCCGCGGCGGGGTCCAACGCCTCCGTCAGTGCGCGAACAGCCCGAAGGGCAGCACTGAGCTGCTCTTCGGGCTTCTGCTGGGCCCAACCGGGATGGGGGTAGTAGGTGTCAGACGCTTCGGGACGGCGGAACAGCGCACGGCCAGCCCGCGTGAAGGCGGAGCATTTGACGCCTGTTGTACCGGCATCCAGAGTAATGATATAGGGCTCTGTCATGGTATTTGATTAAAAGTTGGCAAGCAGGTACTTTTCGGCTTCGGCGCACCACAGACCCTTGTGCGCTTTGACGATCTTGTCCAGCTCGGCGAAGCGGGGATCGGTCTTGCCCTTCTCCTCAAACTCGTCCAGAGCGGTCAGGGGCATATTGAGGTGGGTATAGATCAGCTTTTTGCCGCCGGGAATCTTGGGCAGGTTCAGCGTGGTCTCGCCAGCGCAGTCCAGACCGCCAATGTGCGTCACCATGACGGCGGGACGGATGCGGCCGGCCGCGGTCAGGCGCAGGGATTCCTTCATGTCCTCGGTGTTGCCGCCGGTGGTGCCGATGACGTGCGTGGAGTTGTAATGCACATCATAGTAGTTGAGGCGGGCGCTGAAGTGCTTGTCGGTGGGGCCGGCAAAGAAGCTCAGGCAGCCGTCGCGGCCCAGAATGTCGGAGGCCAGTTCGACCACAGCGGTGACGGGGGCATAGGCGAACACGTCGTCATAACCGGTGCCGCCCACCAGACCCTTGAGGTAAGCCGCGGGGTCTTCCACATTGGCGGTGTTGACAAACTGCAGGTCAACGCCCATCTTCTTGGCGTCTTCTTCATCAAACAGGGAGCGGGCCTTGGCCAGACGATCCTCGTTGATGTCGGTCACGATCAGAGTGCCGGGACGGCGGTCGCAATGGATGATGTATTCCGCCATGCCCAGACCCATGGGGCCGGCGCCGGCGAGGATGATCATCTTGCCGCCCTCTTTGATGCCCATGTCATGCTCATACACGCCCATGCGGGTGTGGAAAGCGGCATGCGCGGCACCGATGGAGCAGCTGTAGGGCTCGGCCAGAGAGGCCTCAAAGTAGGCGTCACCGTCATACTGCAGGAAGCAGCCCAGCTCCATGACCTCCTGCGGGATGATGCAGTAGGTGCAATCGCCGCCGAAGTAGGGGTAGGAGTAGCCGGGGCTCCACATGGTGCCCTTGTAGTTGAGGGCGGGCTGCAGGGTGAATTTGGTGCCGGGGAAGAACTGACCGTCGTACTTTTTGCCGACCTTCACAATGTCGCCGGCAAACTCATGACCCATGATGACGGGGTTCACGTCACAATCCTGCGGAACACGCTTGTGCTCCTTGCCCAGGGTGGCGCACTTGTAGGTGGACATGCAGATGCTGTCGGATACGACCTTGACCAGGATCTCATCGTCCTTGATCTCCGGCAGTTCGAATTCTTCGGTTCTCAGATCATTGGCGCCATACAGGCGCAGCGCTTTGGTTTTCATGGCAGTGCTCCTTTCGTATTATCAAAGCGTAATTTCTTCCAGTTGTACCTGAGGAATGAGCGTATTGATGAGGGAAACCTCGGGGGCCTGCGTGCCGCTGCAGGTAACAGCCGCGGCGCTGACCGCCATGGCCAGACGGCAGGTGTCATAGAAACTCATGCCGCTGTGGATGCCGTGGCACAGGGCGGCTACCATGGAGTCGCCCGCGCCAACGGTGGACTGCACCTGCACATGCAGACCGTGACCGCGCAGGATCTGGTCTTCACGCACAAACAGCGCGCCGTCGCCGCCGAGGGAGACAACGACCGTTTCAATGCCGCTCTTGACCAGTTCCATGGCCGCAGCGGCAATTTCGGGAATGCCGGACAGCTGCTTGCCGGTCAGGCGGGCCAGCTCGGCGTCATTGGGCTTGACCAGGGAGGGCAGCGCCTTGACGCCTTCGTTCAGCAGCGCGGCATCGGCATCCATGACCACCAGCACGCCCTGCTCGCGGAAACGGCGGGTCCACTCGGCAAAAATGGTATCGCGCGTGCCGGCAGGCGCCTTGCCGGCCAGCACCACGATGTCGCCGGGCTGCAGCACTGCCTGCGCCTTGTCGAATACGTTTTCCAGCATATCATCGGGCACGGGGGCACCGGCCTCGTTGATATCGGTATTGGTATGATTGACGGGATCGATGACCTTCAGATTGGTGCGGGTATCCTGCTGAACATAGATGCAGTCGCAGCGGATGCCCATCTCCTCCAGACTATGCTGGATGAAGCGGCCGGTGGAGCCGCCCAGCACGCCGGTGGCCATGCTGTCGGTCCCCAGAGCCTTGAGAACCTTGGAGACATTGATGCCCTTTCCGCCTGCGTCCAGACGCAGGGACTGAATGCGGTTGACCTTATCCACCCTGAAATCCGGCAGGACAACGGTTTTATCCAGCGCCGGGGTCAGTGTAACGGTGACGATCATTGCTTTTCTCCTTGTGTGTTGATCATAGATGTTTGAAACAAACAAACACCACCTGTATCATATCATATTCGGGAAGAATGTCAAGAATAAATCTGAAAGAATAGCCAAATTTGTTCCAGATACGACAAGTGTAATGCTCAGTAAAACGGTTAAACGTATCACATGATGTAATTTTTTCACGCGGTTGGACTGCTGCTTGACGATTTTGCCGCGGATGCGTATAATAAATAACAATAATTCATACGGAGGCGGATATTATGGCACATTATGTCATCGGCCGTGACCTGGACGGCGACGGTTACTACGATTATATCAGCGACCTTCATACCATGACCCTGACGGAATACCCGCAGATGGCCATGCAGTTTGATGACCGTGATCTGGAATACATCAACATGGCGCATCTGGCGGCCCATGGATTTGTACCCATCGGCATCACTGCCCTGCGCCTGACCATCATGCCCACCCTGAAGTTCCGCCGCCCTGCTTCTTTCCTGCAGGCGCTGCTGACCCCGCCGCCGCGTGCGCCGCGTACCACGCCCCGTCCGCATAACGGACCGCGCCCCGGCTATCATGCGGCTCCCCGTGCGAGCGCCCGCCCCGTGCCCGGCGCTCCCGTGCCGCCGCCTCCCCGTCCTGTGGCTCCCAAGCCTGTGACACCCAAGGCAGTCGCGCCAAAACCGGCCGGTCCGGTCCGTCCTGCGGGTCCCAAGCCCGGTCCCGGCGGACGCGGTGGTAAAGGCGGTCCCGGCGGCTTCGGTCCCGGAGGTTTTGGCCCCGGCGGACGCAGATAAACAAATCATCATCAAAGGACGGAGCAGCTTGCTCCGTCCCTTTGTTTTTGGAAAAAGTGGAGACTGCGGGACATTGTATGCGTATTTTTTGGATTTATTTGCATTTGCCGTTCCAATTGGCTTGCATTGTGCCATAGCAAGTGGTAGAATACTGTTTATCGGAATAACAGGAGAGGGGGAGAAGCCCATGAACGGCATCATCATCTGCGCAGCCGTGCTGATGGCGGCGGCGGTTCATCTGCTTTTCTCCTATTATCGTGAAAAACAAAAGGAAATCTGGCGTATCCGCCGTATGCGGGAAGGGGAGCTGTACGGACAGCTCCGTCCGATGGTGCATCGGGCTGCGCGGGTGGATATCGATCAGGTACGCATCGAAGGCGGACGTATTTCCATCACCACCGTGTATCCGCCGGGAACGCTGGGCATGTTTGAGGTGGAGAGCGAGGGCTTCCGGCCGTTGACGGCCACCGATACGCGTGTGCTGGCGGAGCTGTTGGCGGAGGAAATTGCACCGCTCTCTGACCTTGGGCGTTACCGCCTGCGCCGTTACACGGTGCTGCGGCAGGATGGACGCCGGGAGAAAGCGTATGTGTACACCATCCGCAGCTGCTATAAGGACGCGCTGGTGCAGGCGCGGCAGAAGCGGGCACGGCTGGACCTGCAATAAGCATTATTAAAGGAGAGAAATCAATCCTTCTCTCCTTTTTTGTTGCCGAAAGCGGAGCCCTGTGGTATAATCTGACGGTTTCTCAATTTTGTCAGGGGGCAAACCGAATGACTTTGAAGCCCATGGAAAACAAAACCTCCCGCAGCATTTTTCTCGGCATGCTGCTTTCCGCTTTCAGCCTGTTCGTCAATGGCTTTGGCGTGTATCTGACCATGCATGCCGGCATCGGCGCTGCGCCGTGGGATGTGCTCAATCAGGGCGTATCCCGAACACTGGGCATCCTGTACGGCGATGCGTCCATTGCCATATCGCTGATGATTCTGGCCATCGACATCATTCTGAAAGAGCCCATTGGTCTTTCGATGTTCATCGATGCCGTGGTGGTCGGCAAATCGGTCGACTTTTTCAACGCCATCCACATTGTGCCCAAGCCCACAACGCTCCCCGCCAGCATTGGCGTGATGATCATCGGTCTGTTCATCATCGGCTATACGCAGATGACGTACATGATCGCCTCGCTCGGCAGCGGACCGCGTGACACGCTTCTGGTGGGGTTGGGACGCAGATTACGGCGCATCCCCATCGGCGCGGTCAGCATCGGGCTGCTCAGTACGGCCACTCTGATCGGTTGGGTGCTCGGCGGCGATGTCAACATCGGCACGCTCATCTGTGCCGGTCTGGCGGGTCCCATCATGCAGCTGTGCTTTATGTCCGCGCATTTTGACGCCACAAAGGTGCGTCATCAGCAGCTGAAGGAATCGTTCCGCATCTTTGCGGGCAGCCTCAAAAACAAATAAAAACATCCCCTTGCACCGGTAATGGCCTCTGCCGCTCCGGCGCAAGGGGATCTTTTATGTTCTGTTACTTTTTCCTGTCATCCAGCAGCTGATTCAGCTCCCGCATGAAGGTGGGAATATCGGTAAACTGACGGTATACGGAGGCAAAGCGCACATAGGCGACCTCGTCCAGTTCACGCAGGGCCGACATGACGGTCTCGCCGATCTGACGGGAGGTAATCTCCTGCTGCAGGTTGTTATAGGCGATCTGTTCCACATCGGATACGATCTTTTCAATATCGGCGGCGGTGATGGGGCGTTTGTGACACGCCTGAATGATGCCGCTGCGCAGCTTCTGCGGGTCAAACAGCTCGCGGGTGCTGTCCTTTTTGATGACAAGCAGCTGCGGCATCTCGATCTTCTCGTAGGTGGTAAAGCGGCGGCCGCAGTTGATGCACTCTCTGCGGCGGCGGATGCTGGTGCCTTCATCAGTGGGACGGGAATCGACAACGCGGCTGTCGGGACAGTTGCAGAACTGGCATTTCATGCGGCATGGCCCCCAAAATAATCGTTTGAACCTATTATAAAACGAAGATCAGCCGTTTGTCTACAAAAAACGCTGCAGAAATTTTGCCGTCGCCAGACCCAGCTTTTCATAGCCTTCGGGCTGCAGATGGCAGAGATCCTTGTAATAGCTTTCATCCCAGTTTTCCGCCACGGCAAACAGGTCGTTGACGGGAATGTCTTCGCCCTCCAGTGCCGTTAGTGCCGCGGCATTATAGCGGCGCACATCCGCGGTGGTGCGGGGGTTGACCGCCTCGGGCTGGATAGGGTTGATGGGGGTGGTGGTGGCAAAGATCAATTTGGCCTTCGGGAAAAGCTTGCGGATGTTCATCACGATGCGCTTGATGTTCTTTCCGTAGGCATCGACCTCGGTCAGGGGGTCGGGGTCGCCGTTGAAGTGCGCGCAGTCCCACTGACCGCAGTTGAACTGCACCACATCCATGTGTTCGCCGTCATACTCCTGCGACCAGGCACGCAGACGGGTCAAAATGTACTGGCTGTTGCGGCAGTTGTCATCGGGAAAGATGACGTGCGCCTTGCCCGCCATCGCCTCCACGGTGGTGTTGCAGTAGCCCTTGCGGATGGAATCACCGATCAGAAAGATATTGGGCAGATCGTTTTCACAGACCCATTTGCGGCTGTCGCTGCCGTTTTCAATATAAGCCATATTCAAAGCCATCCTTTCAGAATTTCATTCAGTTCTTCCGACAGGGAGTCGTGCATCCACGCGACTACCTCGGGCTCGTTCAGGGATACGCCGTCCAACGCGGCTTTGATTTCACGGGTGTCAAAATCACTGCGCCCGCCGGGCGTGATGCAGGTAAAGCAAAATTCCGGGTGGTCGGGGTTGGCGGAAGCCAGTGTGGTCACCGTGCCGGCAATGTCGCCCAGCGGCAAGCAGTCGATGCTGTCGCCGTGCAGAGTGACCGTCAGCAGCGTGCCGACGCCCACTTCGCTCTCGATGTGCAGGTCGCCGCCGGTCAGCTGTGCATTCTGCATCATCAGGGGAATGCCCAGCCCCACCTTGCGTGTGGTACGCGTGGTGCCAAAGGGGCTGCTGACGCGGGCAAGCAGCTCGGCATCCATGCCGCAGCCGTTATCGCGGATGGTCAGGGTGATGAGCTTGCTTTCATCAACGGTCAGCGTCAATTCCACCAGAGAAGCATTGGCGCGGACGCTGTTTTCGGCCAAGTCCAGCAAATGCAGGGAAAGATCGCGCATGAAAAAAGTTACGCCTCCTTTGGGGTACGCATCCAGTCCAGCAGCGCCGATACGGTCAGCTCGGGCAGCCGCAGGGCGCTTTCGCGCTCCAGAATATCGCCTAAATAGTGGGCATCGGAGCTGTGCAGCACATGCTTGCCGCGGGTCGCGGCTTCATCACAGGGCAGGACGGCGGAGATCTCCACAGTGGTAAATACAGGCTCCATGGGCATAAAGCCCTGATTGATGATCAGACCGTTGCTGCCGCGGTTGATGTGCGCGGGCACGGGCACACCGCCAAACTCGCGCACCAGGCGGGCGGCGGCGGTCAGCGGCAGGTCAGTCGCGCCGATGAGCAGCGATTCTTCTTCATCGATGACCTCATCATCCGAGTTCATCACATACTGATGCCCGAAAAAATCGGGCTTGTTTTTCTTTTTGGGCAGATGCTCCTTCAGCATTTCGGAAAAGGAAAGTGCCGTTTCGACCGTATCAAAATAGCCCAGCATGTGCACCTCTTCACGGGTGGTGATCTCCATGCCGGGCAGCAAAAGAAGCCCGTAGGCGTCGCAGCACTCCTGAGCCGCGGGCAGGTTACGGGCGGTGTTGTGATCGGTCAGTGCAATGATGTCCAGCCCTTTTATTTTGGCCATGCCGCACAGATTGGCGGGCGTCATGTCGTTATCGCCGCAGGGCGAAAGGCAGGAATGCATGTGCAAATCGGCAAAGCGCAGCATCAGGCGTGTTCCGGAATGCCGGCGGCGTGCAGACGACCGCAGATCTCATAGCCGGTCAGGGGACTTTTCAATACACACAGACCCTCGGCAGCGGCCTTGTCCAGGCTTTCTTTTTCCATCTGAATGCTTTCGGGCAGGATCACGCACGCCATGTCGGAAAGCAGCGCCACGGCGATCACGTTCATGTTGGTCTGTACGGTCACCCATGCCATGCCTTCGTCACCGTGCGCCATGACCCAGCTGAGCAGGTCACAGGTGTAGCCGCAGGAAACTTCTTTGGTAAGGTCCGCGTCCGGAATCAGGTTTTCCGCTTCAATGAGCGGGATCAATTCGGCAATCGTCATATTACGAACTCCTTTAAGTGCGTTTGGTCTGTGCCAGTTCGACCATCTGCTCTGCCATGATCTTGAGCTTCTCCTTCAGCTTGTGGATGCAGTCCAGTTCGCCGCAGTAGCCCTCCACGATGTCCTGCGCAAAGCTGCGGCAGGTGGGCGAACCGCAGGAGCCGCAGTCATAGCCCGGCAGCTCCTTGGTGATGGCGTTGACCTTTTCCAGCATGCGCATGGCCTTTGAGATATCGCCGTCCAGACGCATGGCGGTGTTGGCTTCGATGGGCTGATCCAGATAGAGGGGATATTTGCTCATCAGGGATGGCGGCACATCCTCGTTCGGATGGATGTTTTTTTCGGTCTTGATGTGTTCCACCAGCCGATGGATGGTGTTGCGGGCCACATAGTTGTTTTCATAGGCCAGGGCGCCGCCCACGCAGCCGCCGATGCAGGCGTTGCCTTCAAAAAAGTCCAGGTCCATCAGGCTGCCGTTTTCAATTTCCTCAAGAATGCGGATGCAGTTCTGGATGCCGTCCACTGCCAGGGATTTTTCGGGGCACACCGCCTGACTTTCGCCGCTGGAGGAGGCCCAGCCCACACCGTAGGAGGTGGAGGCGCAGGGGGTATCGCTTGTAAACTGCGGACGTACATGGGGACGCAGGGCGGAATAGATATCCATCATGCTGATGGCACCGTCCACCGCGGATTTTTCATGACCGATAGGCGTACGGATGGCGGTCATCTTGGCAGGGCAGGGCGTGATGAAAAAGACGCCCACCTCTTCCGGGGCGCAGCCATGCGCACGGACAAACTCATCCTTTGCGATGCTGGCGGCAATTTCCATGGGCTGCCGCACATCCATGATATTGGGGATCAGGTCGGGAAAACGTACCTGAATCAGGCGCACTACCGCCGGGCAGGCGGAGGAGATGATGGGCCTGGGAATGGTGTTGTCCCGCATGCGCAGGGCAATGGCGCGGCTAACCACATCGGCGCCGCGGGCGACTTCAAATACATCGTCAAAGCCGATCTTTTTGAGCCCGTCCAGCACCACGCCGATGCTTTTGAGGTCACGGAACTGACCGTACAGGCTGGGCGCCGGCAGGGCGATGCTGTAGCGGAAGCGCTTGATGTCGGACAGCTTGTCCGTGATGGCCACCTTGGCATGATAGTCGCAGATGCGGATGCATTCGCCGCAGTCGATGCACTTTTCAGCAATGATGTGCGCACGGCCGTTGCGGACACGGATGGCCTCGGTGGGACAGTGCATCAGGCAGTTGGTGCAGCCGTGGCACTGATCCTTCATCAGCTGTACGGAATGATATCTTTTTTCCATATCCATGGGAGATGCTCCTTTATCGGGCACTTATCAGCCAAGCCGGAAGCTCATGCGGATGGTGGTACCCTTTCCCGGTTCACTTTCAATGAAAAAATCATCGGCGTTGCGTTTCATGTTGGGCAGACCCATGCCGGCGCCGAAGCCCAGGCTGCGGGCTTCCTCGCTGGCGGTCGAATAGCCCTCACGCATGGCCATCTGGATATCGGGAATGCCCGGTCCGCGGTCGGCGGAGGTGAGGGTGACGGCGTCGGAATCCACGTCCAGCGACAATACGCCGCCGTCGGAATGGATGACCAGGTTCAGCTCGACCTCATAGCAGGCTACGCCGATACGGCGCAGCACCGAGCCGGAAATGCCAAGCTGTTTCAGGATGCGTTTGATGGAGGCAGAGGCTTCACCGGCGCGCGTGTAATCGGATTTTTCAACGGGGTATTCCTCATGCATTGCTGTCTGCTCCTCCGTTTTCCGGCCAGTCGATCTCTTCGCCGCGCAGACCCGCGGTATACAATAGTCCGCAGGTGGTGAAGGCAGTTTCTCGGGTGGCCAGCACTGTCATGCCCAGCTCGTCCGCGGCATCGAGAATATCATCCCCGGGAATCTTGCCGCGCACAAATACCAGACATTTGAGATCGAGCATTTCGGCGGTGCGTACCACATGCTGATTGCACAGACCGGTGACGAGTACCGTTTTGTCGTTGACAAAGGCGAGCACATCACTCATCAGGTCGGAACAGCAGATCTTGTGAACGGACCGGTTGAGACCGTTTTCACCGCGCAGTACGCGCGCGTGCAGAATGGAGACCATATCGGCGATCGTCATATGCTTTTCATTCCTTTTTTTGATTCGGTTGTTAAATGATCAGGCACATTCATTTTACCCTGTTCAACGATTCTTGTCAATTACACAAGTGTTGCATTTATATTGTTTGGAAAATATAAAACCGAAAAGTGCAAAAAATCATTGACAAAACCATTCTCCTATGTGTTAATAATCACATCAATAATTGAATATGCCGCTGTGCGGCAAAGAAAGGAAGAACCATATGAAAAAACTGTTGGCCCTTCTGCTTACTGCTATTATGTGCCTCGCCCTGTGCGGCACCGTGCTGGCAGATGATGAAGTCGTCGAAATCGAATTCTGGTACAGCTTTGAAGAGTTCATGCGTGAACCCATCCTGGCCGAGATCGCCAATTTCGAAGCCGCCAACCCCGGTGTGAAGGTCATCGCCTCCTACGCCGGCTCCTACTCCGAATCCAACCAGAAGCTGCTGGCTGCCCACGCCGCCAACCAGGTGCCCGCCGTGCAGCAGACCATCCAGACCGCTGTGGCGACCTTTGCCGCCAATGGCGTCATCTATCCCATCGATGAGTACATTGCCGCCAACGGCGATGATATGAGCAACTACGCCGCCGGTATGTATGCCGCTTTCAATTACGAAGGCAAGCAGTACGGCGTGCCCGCTTTCTGCTCTGTGTGCCCCACCTTCTACTACAACAAGACCTTTGCCGAGCAGGAAGGCATTGAGATTCCCAAGACCTGGGACGAAATGGACGCTTTCCTCCGCAAGGCCACCATTAAGAACGAAGACGGCACCACCGCCCGCTATGGTCTGTCCCTGGCCGGCTGGGGCACCGCTTACTTCGGACCCATCTGGTACGCCAACGGCGCTTCCGTGTATACCGATGACAGCATGACCGAGTGCGCTCTGAACAGCGAAGCCTCCATGGCCGTGATCAACAAGATCAAGGGCTGGGTGGATGAAGGTCTGGTCAAGTGGTACTACGGCTCCGGCGCTTCCGCCTCCATGCGTCAGGGCATCATCGACGGTATTTCCTTCGGTGGTTTCCATACCTGCGCCGTGTTCGATGTGTACAAGTCCGGTCTGGGCGCCAATGGCTGGGAAGTCGGTACTGCCTTCAACCCCGCCGGTGTGACCACCGTTGCTGACCTGGGCGGCTCCGGTCTGACCCTGATGGCCAAGGCTTCCGAAAAGCAGCGTGAGTACGGCTACAAGCTGATCAAGTGGCTGTCTTCTCCCTCTGCCAACATGATCATCATCCGCGCCACCGGCTATCTGCCCGTGACCACCGACTGCCTGAACAGCGAAGCTTGCGCTCAGTGGCTGGAAGAGAACCCCTGCCTGAACGAACTGTACGCCGGTCTTGACGCCGTGCAGGCTGTTCCCTCCAACACTCATTGGAGCGATATCGGCACCAAGTGGCAGGATGCCATGGCTCAGATCTTCAACGAGGGCGCCGATGTGGAAGCGACCGTTGAATTCCTGTGCGAAGAAATCAACGAGCTGCTGGCTGACGATTAATTGACAGTCACAACTCATCCTTAGGTAGGGGGACGCAGGCTCTCCTGCGTCCCCCGCCTTTTTACTTTACAGCCGGGCTTTTTGTAAGAAAACAAAAAGCTTTTTTACAAAAGGTCCGGGAAACGGATCTGAAGGAGGTCGTACTATGAGCAATGCGATCAAGCCCAAAAAGCAAAGCGCATATAAAATTCGCGGCAAATTTTATGATTTTTCCTGCGCGTTGCCGGCGTTGATTTTCTTTGTTGTATTTACGTATTATCCGCTGGTGGAGTTGTTCCGCTACAGCCTGACCGACTGGAACCTGATGAAGGATACCTACAACTATGTCGGTTTCAAAAACTATCAGTGGCTGTTTACTTCTGCGGTCGGCTGGAAAAAGATGTCCTCCACCCTGTCGACGACCTTTATCTATACCATCGGCGATGTGCTGGGCAGCTGCGTGCTGGGCATGCTGCTGGCGCTTTTGTTCAACCGCATGAGCAATACCTTCAAGGTGATGCGCACGCTGGTCATCCTGCCCAGGTATGTAACGGTCTCCGCTTCCGCGCTGGTCTTCCTGCTGATGTATAACGACAGCTACGGCCTGTTCAACCAGCTGCTGGTCGCCATGGGTATGGAGCCGGTCAAGTGGCTGACCAGTAAATCGGCGGCACTGCCCTCGGTCATCTTCTTCTCTCTGTGGAGATCGGTGGGCTATTCCATGATGATCTATCTGTCCGCCATCAAGGGCCTGAGCCCGGATTACTTCGAGGCGGCTTCGCTGGACGGCGCCAACGGTGTGCAGAAGTTCCGTTATATCACCGTGCCGCTGATCGCTCCCACCACGTTGTTCCTGGCGGTGACGGGCTTCCTGGCGGCCATGAAGGTCTATCAGACGGTGGATATCATGACCTCCGGCGGCCCCTACGAATCCACCAACGTGATCGTTTACTGGATCTACACCCTGGCGTTCCAGAACTACCGCGTGGATCGTGCCGCGGCAGTGGGCTTTATCTTCTTCCTGATTCTGCTCGTCTGCACCGCGCTGACGATGAATGTTTCCGACCGCAAGGTCAACTATGACGCGTAAGGGGGAGGGAAAAAGATGGAAACTGTTAAGCTTCACATGACTGATGAACAATTGGCCCTTCACCGCGCTGCGCATCGCCGCAAGACCATCGGTGCCATTCTGCAGTATACCTTCGCAATTCTCCTGACCCTGATCATGGTGTTCCCGCTGTACTGGATGGTCATCTCCTCCTTCAAATCCAGCAACGAGCTGCTGCTGACCTACCCCACCTTCTGGCCGCAGGAGTGGCATCCCGAAAACTACAGCATCGTGATGGCCAAGTTCCCCATTGGCACGTACATGATCAACTCCCTCATCTGCACGGTGGCGACCACGCTTGGCCAGCTGCTGGTGGGTGTCTTCGCGGCTTATGCCTTCTCCAAGGGTGATTTCCCGGGCAAAGACATCCTGTTCCTGCTCATTCTGGGCGCTCTGATGGTGCCCACGCAGGTCACCTTCATTCCCACCTACATCATGGCTTCCCACCTGAACTGGATCAACACCTTCTGGGGTCTGATCATTCCGGAATCCGTATCGGCGTATTTCATCTTCATGCTCCGTCAGAATTTCAAGGCGGTGGATGAAAGCTATCTGGATGCCGGACGCGTGGACGGCATGGGACGCATCGGTCTGATCCGTCACGTACTGGTGCCCATGAACAAGCCCGCCGTCATCACCGTGACGGTCCTTGCCTTCATCAACGGCTGGAACAGCTACTTCTGGCCCAAGATGGTCACGACCCGTGATGAATACCGTACCGTCTCCATCGCTCTGCAGCAGATGCTGCGCTCCTTCGCGGCAGATGAGATCCGCAGCTTCAACCAGCTGATGGCCGCCGCACTGGTGTGCGTCATCCCCGTGGTGGTGCTGTTCCTGCTGTGCCAGAAGTACATTCTGACCGGCTTCTCCAAGGCTGCTATGAAGTGATTTACGAATAAGAATTGTTGGGGCGACCACGCTTTCAGAGCCTGAAAGCATGGTCGCCCCAAACCCCACCCGAGAAAGGGCAAGGATTTTTCAACAGCAAAACACCCCTGCAATGATGAAAGATGACCTTCATCAAAGCAAGGGTGTTTTTTATAGTTATGATTGCTTTTTCGCGGAGGGTTTGGGAACCGCCCTT
>JAKSQG010000031.1 GCA_024404275.1 Clostridia bacterium
TGATACAGGGAAAAAACAGCTTGATTTACGCAAATCTATGCTATATAATGTTCAATATCAACATTAAATAACAAATGGAGGCTGCACCTATGGGCAAGTTCGTAATCCGCAATACCAAGACGGGCATCAAGTTTGATCTGAAGGCCGGCAACGGCGAAGTGATTGCCACCAGCGAAGTGTACAAGTCCGAAAGAAGCTGCCGCGCCGGCATCGCGTCCGTCGCCAAGAATGCTCCCATCGCCAATGTGGAAGATCAGACCGTGGAAGGCTACAAGACCGAAAAGTGCCCCAAGTTTGAAGTTTATACTGACAAGGCCGGCGAAATCCGCTTCCGCCTGAAGGCTACCAACGGTCAGATCATCGCCGTTTCCGAGGGCTATAAGGCCATGGCCAGCTGCACCAACGGCATCGCTTCTGTGCGCAAGAACGCTGACGGCGCTCCCATTGTCATGCAGGAAGACAAGTAAGGATAATACCGCCATGGATATCAAAGCCGAAGTTGAAAAGATCGTCAAAAAGCTGACCGAGGACGAGACCGTCAAGGCCGCTTTCAAAAAGGACCCGGTCAAGACCGTGACCGATCTGCTGGGCATCAAGCTGGATAACGATACGATCAACCAGATCGTTGCCGCGGTAAAAGCCAAGGTGAACCTGGATGACGCCAAGAGCCTGCTGGGCGGCCTCAAAGGCATCCTCGGCAAGTGATTTTTGCCCTTTGCAAGGCATTCCGGATAATGAATCCGGGATGCCTTTTTTTGTTGCGAAGAAGCATGTTTTTTGGGTGTACTTTTGTGCTTTAAAGTGTTGACAGTAAAATAAGTCTGTATTAAAATCGTTTTAACTTGGGAAGGAGGAGCCGAACCGTGAAAAACTTCGGGCGATTTTACTTTATCACCGCGGCAGACAGCGTTCGGGTTCCTCGGACCGAAAAACCGGGAAGAACCTGAGCATCTGCCGCCTGTTGTGGTGTGCGGGTGCTTTTGTTTTTTTCGAAAAAACGAAAGGAAATGAAAACCATGAAAAAGATCGTTGCTATGCTGACCGCTATGATGCTTCTGCTGGCTTGTGTGCCTGCTCTGGCTGAAGGCTACACCGTTGGTATCTGCCAGTTTGCCCCTCATGTGGCACTGGATGCCGCTACCCAGGGCTTCAAGGATGCTCTGAATGAGCTGCTGCCCGGTCAGGTGACCATTCTGGATCAGAATGCCCTCGGCGAATTCTCCAACGTCAACTCCATCATTGATACCTTCGTGGGTTCCAATGTGGACCTGATCATGGCCAACGCCACCCCCGCTGTGCAGGCTGCTGCCAGCGCCACCAACACCATCCCCGTGCTGGGCACCGCTGTGACCCATTACGGCACTGCTCTGGAAATTGAAGACTGGACCGGCGTGGTCGGCACCAACGTGTCCGGTACTTCCGATCTGGCTCCCCTGGATCAGCAGGCTGCCATGATCAAGGAATGGTTCCCCGAAGCCAAGGTGGTCGGCCTGCTGTACTGCTCCGCCGAAGCCAACAGCGTTTTCCAGGTGGAAACCATTGCCGAATACCTGAAGGACATGGGCATTGAGTGCAAGGACTTCTCCTTCACCGACGCCAGCGATATCACTGCCGCTGCCGAGGCTGCTTGCGCCGCCTGCGACGTGCTGTATGTTCCTACCGATAACACCGCTGCCAACAACACCGAAGCCATCGCCAACGCGGTGATCCCGCTGGGCAAGCCCGTTATCGCCGGTGAAGAAGGCATCTGCTCCGGCTGCGGCGTTGCCACCCTGTCCATCAGCTACTACGAGCTGGGCTACATCACCGGCCAGATGGCTGCGAAGGTGCTGACCGGCGAAGCCAACATCGCTGAAATGGCCATCGAGTATGCTCCCAATGTGACTTCCAAGTACAACGCCGATATGTGCGCTGCTCTGAACATCACTCCTGTGGAAGGCTACGTTGCCATCGGCGAATAATCGCTGAAATAAGCCCCCGGGAACCGTTTTGCGCGGTTCCCGGGGATTTGGTGTTTCTTTGGATTAATATTAGATTTGTTTGAGGTGCTCCGATGAACTTCTTTGCCTCCCTGCTCAATTCTTTGCCCAGTGCCTCCGCACAGGGTATGATATGGGGAATCATGGCGATTGGCGTCTATCTGACGTATCGTATTCTGGATGTGGCCGATCTGACGGTGGACGGCAGCCTGGCAACGGGCGCTGCGGTTTGCGTCATGCTGATCAAAGGCGGTATGGATACGGGTCTGGCGATGGTGTGCGCGTTTATGGCGGGCATGCTGGCCGGTGCAGTCACGGGCTTGTTCCATACCAGATGCCGTATTCCTGCCATTCTGTCGGGTATACTGACGCAGCTGATGCTTTATTCCATCAACCTGCGGATCATGAGCAACAAGGCAAATACGCCCATCAGTGTGGACAAGTATCCGCTGCTGGTGTCCTCCCGCTATGTTCGCGTGGTGGGTTGGAACAACCCGCTGATTGTGCTGGCTCTTTTTGTGGCGCTGTTGATCGTTGCGTTGTATTGGTTCTTTGGGACCGAACGCGGCTGCTCCATCCGGGCGACCGGCGCCAACCGTCATATGGCGCAGGCACAGGGCATCAATACGGATGTGAACGTGGTGCTCGGACTGATGCTTTCCAACGGTCTGGTGGCCCTGAGCGGCGCGCTGCTGGGACAGTATTCCGGTTCGGCGGACGTCAACATGGGTCGAGGCGCCATCGTTATCGGTCTGGCGGCAGTCATCATCGGCGAAGTGCTGTTGGACAAGCTCTTCCGTGCTTTTGCGCTGAAGCTGCTGGCGGTCATCATCGGTGCGATCCTCTATTATCTGGTGCTGCAGGCTGTGCTGCTGCTGGGTCTCAAC
Organism: Clostridia bacterium; assembly: GCA_024404275.1. Lineage (GTDB taxonomy): Bacteria > Bacillota > Clostridia > Christensenellales > Aristaeellaceae > SFMI01. Next base: position 2,867 of record JAKSQG010000031.1, read on the forward strand.
AGCAATGACCTGAAGCTGATGACGGCTCTGGTGGTGGCCATTTTCCTGACGGTGCCCAATCTGAAGGGACATCTGCTCAAACCGCGTGCCAAAGGCAAGGAGGCTTAATAAAATGCTGGAAATCAAAAACGTCTCCAAAACCTTTTATCCCGGAACCATCAATGCCAAGACTGCGTTGGATAATGTCAGCCTGACGCTGAACGAAGGCGATTTTGTTACCGTCATCGGCGGCAACGGCGCCGGAAAATCCACACTGATGAATGCCATTGCCGGCACCTTTGCGGTGGATCAGGGCAGCATCTGCATCGATGGTCGCAATATCACACGCCTGCCGGCGTATCGCCGTGCGGCGTTTATCTCCCGCGTGTTCCAGGATCCCATGATGGGCACGGCGCCCACCATGCAGATCGATGAAAATCTGGCTCTGGCGGCGCGCCGCGGCAGCTTCCACGGCTTCAAGTGGGGCATTACCAAGGCGGAAAAGGAACAGTATTATGAAGAACTGAAAAAGCTGCAGCTCGGCCTTGAAACACGCATGACCAGCAAGGTAGGTCTTTTGTCCGGCGGACAAAGGCAGGCACTGACCTTGCTGATGGCTGCTTTGAAAAAGCCGCAGCTGCTGCTGCTTGACGAGCACACTGCCGCGCTCGATCCCCGCACAGCCATGAAGGTGCTGACGCTTTCCCAACAGATCGTGGAAGAGCATCACCTGACCACGCTGATGATCACCCACAACATGAAGGACGCCATTGCCTACGGCAACCGTCTGATCATGATGGATAATGGTCATATCGTGCTGGATATCTCCGGCGCGGAAAAGAAACAACTGACGGTTTCTGACCTGCTCAAGCGTTTTGCAATGGTCAGCGGCGAGGAAGAAGTCAGCGACAGATTGCTGCTTTCTCACTGAGTGAAAAAAAGAAAGGAACCTTCGAAAAAATTCGGAGGTTCCTTTTTTGATGGAATCAGATGGTGCAGTGAACGGTATCAGCCAGAATCACGGTGTCGTATTCATCATGGATAAAATTGCTCATGCGGCGTCCGGCGGGCTTTGACGGCATTTCCCTCGTGATGGGGTCGCAGGGCGGCAAAGCGGTGCGGAGCTTTTTGTCGGCGATCGTCAGATAAGTACCGAAGGCGGCGGGATACTCAAACATGCGTTCAACGCCGTCGATATCGGCCACGATGCAGCCGCCGCGCACGCCGGTGATGTGGCCGCGACCGAACAGGACATGGATGACGCGCTTGCCGATCAGCTTTTCGGGGTCCGGCACTCGGAGCTTGCGCGGCATATTACAGGTTACTGCTAAAGTGCTCATAGGGCGGCCTTCTTTCCGATAGAATCGCATCTTCCTTCCGGAGGGTACGCCCTATTTATAGCATTTGTATATGAATTGAAGATGAACGCCCGTGTAAACTTTGTGAACGAACTGTAAAGGTTATATCAAGTTTTGTTTATGTTGCGATTTACAGCTTGGCGGCTTCAGCCTTCAGCTTTTCGACATAGTCGGTACGCTCCCAGGTGAAGCTTTCTTCTTCACGGCCGAAGTGACCGTAGGCAGCGGTGGCACGGTAGATGGGACGGCGCAGGTTCAGACGCTCAATGATGGCGGCGGGACGCATATCAAACACGCGGCTCACGAGATCGGACAGCACATCATCACTGTACTTGCCGGTGCCGTAGGTATCCACCGTCAGGCTGACGGGCTGGGCAACGCCGATGGCATAGGCGACTTCAATCTGGCAGCGCTCGCACAGACCGGCGGCCACCAGATTCTTGGCGGCATGACGGGCAGCGTAGGCAGCGCTGCGGTCCACCTTGCTGGGATCCTTGCCGGAGAAGCAGCCGCCGCCATGGGCGCAATAGCCGCCATAGGTATCGACAATGATCTTGCGGCCGGTCAGACCGGTATCACCGGCAGGGCCGCCGATGACGAAACGACCGGTGGGGTTGACATAGTACTTAGTGTTTTCATGCAGCAGCTCGGCGGGAATGACCTTTTTGATGACTTCTTCGATCATGGCCTTTTCGATTTCTTCATGGCTGACCGATTCAGCATGCTGGGTGGAGATGACCACGGCATCCACGGCAACGGGCTTGCCATCTTCGTAGGCGACGGTAACCTGGGATTTTCCGTCGGGACGCATCCAGGGGCAGGTACCGTTCTTGCGCACCTCCGCCATGCGGCGGGTAAGGCGATGGGACAGTGCGATGGGCATGGGCATCAGCTCGGGGGTTTCGGTGCAGGCATAACCGAACATCATGCCCTGGTCACCGGCACCCTGCTCATGATTGTCGGTGGCGGTGACGCCCATGGAGATGTCGGGGCTCTGCTCGTGCACAGAGACCATTACGCCGCAGGAGTGGCCGTCAAAGCACATATCGCCGTGGGTGTAGCCGATATCAAGGATCACCTTGCGGGCAATGGATTCGATGTTGACATTGGCGGAAGTGGTGATTTCACCCATCACGGTGACGACACCGGTGGTGGCAAAGGTTTCGCAGGCGACACGCGCCATGGGGTCACGCGCGAGGATCTCATCCAGAACGGCATCGGAAATCTGATCGCAGATTTTATCGGGATGGCCTTCCGTAACGCTTTCGGAGGTAAACAGCTTTCTTACTTTGCTCATGTTCTTCTTTTCCTTTCCATACAATACGCGGACATAAAAAATCCGCTCGCAGCAGACGGGCGGAATCATTGCTTCATGTCTCGCCTTATCTGTCGGTGTTTCCACCGCCGGAATTAGCACCGCACGTTTTACCGTCGGTTGCCGGGCATCATCGGGCCGTTCCCTCCGCCACTCTTGATAAGGGATGTTCAGTTGTCGGTGCATATTATAGTAAAATCGTCAGTGAATGTCAAGAGCAAAACCCGCCGAATTTGGCAAATACGGTAAAAAACATTTGCCGAAAAAGGAAAAAAGCAGTATGATGGAGATGAGGTGAGTAGAATGAAAATGATGATGACGGTGATCACGGCAGTGATGAGCCTGATCGCATTTGGAATGATGGGCATTGACAAGCACAGGGCTAAAGCGGGAAAATGGCGCATCAGGGAGCGGACGCTGTTCATTGCGGCACTCTGTCTGGGGGCCATCGGCGGCACGGCGGGCATGCGGGTGTTTCATCATAAGACGAAGCACTGGTATTTCAAAGTGTTTTTTCCGCTGCTGGCGGTACTGCAAGCGGTGCTGGTGATATGGATATGGGTCAAATAAAAATCGGCGGGTGGAAATTTTTCCACTCGCCGTTTGAATTTATGAGAAAAATCAATTGAAACGAATCTTTGAGGATTTGAGGTGACGGATGGCAATATTGGCAGCCAAACCGATGAGCAGACCGGTGACCAGACCGACCACCAGCAGGATGGCCAGATAATATACCAGCTTCGGAGTCTGAAGCACCAACATGGCCATCAACACCTGACCGGCGTTGTGCATGGCACCGCCCGCCATACTGACGGTGACCATGTGCAGCCCTCTGACGCGGCTGAGCAGGGACATGGCGATCATGCTGAGCAGACCACCGGCGGCAGCGTACATCATGGCGCTTACACCGCTGAACATCAAGCCGGACAGCACGATTTTGAGGGCCATCAAGGCGAAGGCGGTGGGGATATCCAGCAGATAGATGGCGAAGATGAGCACACCGTTGGAGAGCCCCAGCTTGATGCCGGGAATGCCGGGAACGGCGGGCAGCATGCTCTCGACATAACCGAGAACAAGCATCAGGGCAGTCAGCAGACCGCAAAGGGCGATGCGCTGAACGGATCTTTTTTGTTTGGCCATAACGGCTCCTTTCGATGGATTACTGAGCGCTCATCATTGCCATGATCTCATCGGGGGTATACAGCTCAACAACCACCTGATTCGGCAGACAGATGATCATGTTGTACAGGATGCGGGTATCCTTGTTTTCGAGGGTGACTTCACCCTGATGGACGCAATCCTGGGAGTCGCAGTTGGCGGATTCCATGTACATGCCGGTAGGCGTGATATGCAGATAGTTTTCCAATTGTTTGTCGGAACCGTCCGCAGCAGGCTGAACGATGGGGAAGGTGAACTCTCCTTCCGCGGGAAGCGGCAGCCAGTAGCTGCTGCTGTTCTGAACAGTCAGCAGGATATAGCCTGCAGCGGGTTCTACGGTAGCCTGCGGTTCTGCGGTGGTTTCGACAGCGGGAACACTTGTTTCAGCTGCTAGAGCAGCGGTTGCAACAGGTTCAGGGGTTGGGGTGAACAGCTCGGGCAGCGGCGGCACGGTGGTACGGATGCCGCGGACACCGATGAAGAGCAAAAGGGCTGCAAGGGCGAGAATAACGCCGATGACCCAGATGTTTTTATTGTCAAAAGGCTTGCGGGACATAATTCCTCCGGAAACGAAAAAAGGTGATAATGGCAGAGGAGTCTTTCCTCTGAAATAACAATAAATGATTTATGGGGATTTGTCAATCTTTATCATTGATTTACGAAACAGAACACCGTCCGCAGCCGATAAGACCGCGGACGGCAAAAATAAAAATTATTTGAGCAGATCGGCAAGCTCTGCCATGACGGAAGGTGTATCGATGTTCTGCGGGCAGTGACCGGTGCAGGCGCCGCAGCCAACACAATCGGCGGGTTTACCGACGGATTCGATCTTTTCGGCACCCCTCAGCGCGCCGCGGCCATCGACCTTGTAGGCGTTGTAGAGATTAAGGTATTCGGGAATGTTGATCTCTGCCGGGCAGCCTTCACAGCAATAGCGGCAGGAGGTGCAGGGGACCTGTACCTGATGGCGGAACATTTCGCAGGATTTGAACAGGAGAGCGGTCTCTTCCTCGGTCAGGGCATCACCGTCAAAGGTTTTGAGGTTGTCCTGCAGTTGGTCCATGCTGCTCATGCCGCTGAGGATGACATGCACAGCGGGCAGCGTACGCACGAAACGAAGGGACCAGGAGGCAATGCTCCAATCGGGATGGGCGGCCTTGAGCGGGGCTTCGGCTTCGGGGGTCAGCGCCGCGAGACGACCACCGCGTACGGGTTCCATGACCATGATGGGGATGTTGCGTTCCGCCAGGATGGCGTATTCCTGTTTGGCGGTGCCGTAGAGCCAGTCGTAATAATTGATCTGCAGCTGGGCAAAATCCCAGGCGTGATGATCGGCAAAGCGGGTCAGCGTCTCCAGAGAGGCATGGCTGGAGAAGCCAAGGTAGCGGATGCGGCCCAGACGCTTCTGCTCCAGGAAATACTCGATGGCGCCGCTGCAAAGATAGGAATCAATGTTGTTGTCCAGCAGGCAATGGATCAGATAAAAATCGATGCGATCCGTCTGCAGACGCTGCAGCTGCTCTTCGAACACGGCCTTGTAATCGGGATTGGCACCAATGAAATACTTGGAAGCCAGATAGAAGCTGTCACGGGGATGCTTCGTCATGCAGGCACCCAGACATCTTTCAGATTCGCCGCCGCTGTAGGTATAGGCAGTGTCAAAATAGTTGATGCCATTTTCATAAGCACTGTCAATGATCTGATGGGCAGCCGGATAATCAATCGCTGCTTTGGGGTCGGCGGGGTTGACAGTGGGAAGACGCATGTTGCCCATGCCGAGCGTGGACAGACGAATGTCCTGATAATTCTTGAACTGCATTGAAGAATCTCCCTTTCACATAGTTTACACTTTCACTCATTTTATACAATAAAAACGGTTGAAGGTCAAGTGAAAGTTACCGGCTTGGTCTGATAAGCGGTAATAAAAAAGGACAGGTCAGTCGATAAACTGCCTATCCTTTTTTTATTACGCTCAGGCCTGCTTGGCGGTTTCGGCCAGCTTGGCGAAAGCCTCGGGATCGCACACAGCGAGATCAGCCAGCATCTTGCGGTTGATATCGATGTTGGCCTTCTTCAGGCCGGCGATCATGGTGGAGTAGTTCATGCCGTTCAGATGAGCGGCGGCGTTGATGCGGGTGATCCACAGGCTGCGGAACTCACGCTTACGCAGCTTGCGGCCGGTGTAAGCGTAGCGCAGGGAGCGGCGGACCTGCTCACTGGCGGTGCGGTACTGCTTGGACTTCGCGCCAAAATAGCCCTTCGCCAGCTTGAGCGCCTTACGGCGCTTCTTATGGGCGGTTACAGCCCTTTTAATACGTGCCATGGTTAATCCTCCTTGCCGGAAATGGGCTTATTTGTACGGAATCAGCGTGCGGATGGTAGCGGCTTCGGCATTGTTCTGCAGAACGCCGCCCTTACGCATATGACGGATACGCTTGGTGGTCTTCTTGTTCAGAATGTGGTTGCAGTTCATGCTCTTGTGCTTGACTTTGCCGGACTTGGTCAGGGAGAAGCGCTTCGCTGCACCGCGATGGGTCTTCTGCTTAGGCATGAGGTTTCCTCCTTCCGGGAATTATTCAGGCCTGGGGCTCCGCTGCGGGGCGGGCTTTTTCGGCCTTTGCGGGTTTATCCGCCTTGGGGGCCAGAATCATAATCATGTGGCGACCGTCAAGAGCAGGTCGTTTTTCAACGACGGAGACGTCCTTGGTGCGATCAATAAAATCCTGCATGACCTGCAGACCGATCTCGGAATGCGTGATCTGTCTGCCGCGGAAACGGATGCTGACCTTGACCTTGTCGCCGCCCTTGAGGAACTTGATGGCATTCTTTGCTTTGGTCTGCACATCGTTTTCTTCGATGGTGGCGGAAAGCTGCACTTCCTTGACGGAAATGACCTTCTGGTTCTTGCGCATATCGCGCTCACGCTTGGACTGCTCATAACGGTATTTGTCGTAGTCCATCAGCTTGCACACGGGGGGAATGGCGGTCGGGGAGATCTTTACCAGATCCAGACCGGCTTCTTCTGCCAGCTCCATTGCGCGCGCGGTGGGAAAAACACCCAGCTGAGCGCCGTCAGCGCCAATCAGACGTACCTCGCGGTCACGGATTTCATCATTGATCATTAATTCGGCGGCTATGGTCGATGCACCTCCATCATGTTATGCTTTCTTTTTTGTAAAAAGAAAAGCCGGCGGATGAAACCACCCGCCGACATACATAACTGCAAATCGGATGCCTGCACCGGGCGAAACAGTATTCGCGGGGTGAGGAGCGGGCGGCTCCTGCTTAACGCAAAGCTATTATAGCATGAAGCCGCCGCGGTGTCAACTGTTCTCAGCGCTTTTTTGTTACAGCAGATGAGAGCAGATGGGATCGAAGGAGAGGTAAGCGGTATCTCCGACGGAGAAGACCTTTTTGTTGGCAGGGCAGTTGTCGGCAATGCGTACCAGCGTGTCGCCCACACGGACGTGATAATTCTGGTAGCTGCCCATGAAGCAGCTCAGTTCCACCGTGCAGGGCAAATCGCCCTTATCGGAGATGCAAATGGCTTCGGGACGAAGCACGATGGTGCCTTCGGTGCCCGCTTTGACGCCCTCGGAAGCAGAGACGCGAACGGTATGACCGTTGACATTGACCGCGGCGATGCCGTCTTCGCAGGAGATAACAGAGCCCTTGAGGAAGTTGCACTCACCGATGAAATCGGCCACGAATTCGCTGTTGGGGTGATAATAGATCTCTTCGGGGGTTCCCATCTGGGCGATGACGCCGCCCTTCATCAGAATGATCTGATCGGACAGGGACATGGCTTCGCTCTGGTCGTGGGTGACGTAAATGGCGGTGATGCCGATCTTCTGCTGGATACGGCGGATCTCGGTGCGCATTTCTACTCTCAGTTTGGCATCAAGGTTGGACAGAGGCTCATCAAAAAGCAGAACACCGGGTTCCACCACCAGGGCACGGGCCAGGGCAACACGCTGCTGCTGACCGCCGGAGAGCTGGTTGGTCATGCGCAGCTCCATGCCGTCCAGCTTGACCAAAGACAGGATGTTCATGACCTTTTCGCGGATGACGTTCTTGGGCACGCCGCGGAGCTTGAGGCCGTAGGCTACGTTGTCATAAACGTTCATGTGGGGGAAAAGCGCGTAGGATTGGAACACCATGGCGGTATCGCGCTTGTTGGGGGTCAGCTCGTTGATGGGCTGATCCGCCAGATAGATCTCGCCCTCATCGGGAGATTCAAAGCCGGCGATCATGCGCAGCGTGGTGGTTTTGCCGCAGCCGGAGGGACCAAGCAGCGTGATGAAGCTGCCGGGGGCGATATCCAGATTGCAATCCTTCACGGCATAGAAATCGGCGTGGGTTTTGGGATCCTTGTAGATTTTGGAGATATGCTCCAGACGAACGCCCTTGGGGGCTTTAACGGATTGACTCATGATCTTTTTTTCCTCCTGTCAGGCTTTGTACAGCGCTTTGGTTTCACGCTCGAATTTGCGGGCAAGACGCTTTTGCTTGTGATCGCTGTCGAAGTAGCGCAGTATGCCGTTGAGCAGCAGGATCACGCCGTAGGTGATGATGATCAGCACAGTGGCGTAAGCGCAGGCAATTCCGTTTTCACCCTTCTCGGCAAACTCGTTGATGCGGACGGTAATGAGCAGGTATTTGGGAGTGACCAGCAGGATGATGGCGGAAATGGCCGTGATGGAACGGACAAAGGTGGTGACGAGGCCGGAAAGGAAACTGTCCTTGATGAGGGGCAGCGTGACGGAGGTGAATACCTTGCCGGAGCCGGCGCCCATATCATAGGCGGATTCCTCGATGGATTTATCGATCTGCCGCAGAGCGGAGATACCGGAGCGTGTACCGGTGGGCAGCGAGCGGACGATAAATACGATGACCAGAATAGTGCCTGTGCCGTACAATCCCTGCATCACACCGGAATGGAAAAGACCGGCGGAATAACCGCGGATGTAGCCGATACCGAGAACGGTGCCGGGTACAGCCATGGCCAGAATGGAAACGAATTCGATGAAGCCTTTGAGTTTGAACTTCTTTTTGACCACCAGATAGCTGATGATCATACTGAGCAGGGCAGTGATAGGCGTGGCAATGAGGGACAGCAGGATGGAATCCTTATAAGCCTGCAAACCGTCCATCTTCCACATGTTGACGAAATGATCGGTCACCAGTGTATAGTTGCGGCCCCACAGCTTGAACAGTGCGCCAAAGGGAACTGCAACATAGAGCAGCACGACGAAGATGCTGACAAGAGAGCACAGTGTGGACAAAGGATAGCGGACGGATTTGTCCTCAATCAGCATACGGGCACGGCTGGCTTTTCCGGTGAGCGTCTGGGCGGTCTTCTTTTCCAGATAATATTTCTGAATCAGGAACAGCACCAGCGTGAGCATCAGCAGGATAACGGCCATGGCGGAGGCGCCGGGCATATCATAGGTGCCGCCCGTTACCTGCAGGTAGATGGTGGTGGCTAAGGTGTCGTAGTTGCCGCCGATCATCATGGGGTTGGCAAAGTCGGCGACAGACTCGATAAAGGTGACCAGGAAGGCGTTGCCCAGACCGGGCAGCAGCAGGGGGAGCGTGACGGAGGTGAAAACCTTGAAACGGCCGGCACCCATATCACGGCTGGCTTCTTCCAGGGAAGGATCGATGTTTTTGAGCAGACCCGTCAGCATCATATAGCAGACAGGGAAGAAGGTAAGAATCTGTACGATGGCGATGCCGTGCAGACCGTAAATGTTGTTGTTGCGGATGCCCAGCAGCGTGCGGGTGACCAGACCGGAACGACCGAAGAGCAGGATCATGCTAAGGCTTAGCACGAAGGGCGGGGAAACGACGGGAAGCATGCTGACGACTTTGAACAGGCCGCGTACCATGCGGGAACGAAGACGGACATATACATCCACATACGCGAACAAAAGACCCAGCAGTACCGAACCGAAGCCCACGATGAGCCCCAGAACGATGGTGTTGGTAAACGCGTTACGGAAGGTGTAAAGGTTCCATACGCGTCCGAAGGCCGAGAGGTTGACACCGTCTGAGCCGCTGACGGCATCGACCAGCAGCATCGCGAGGGGGTAGAGGATGAACAGGGAGAGGAAAATGACAAGGATGACGATGGCGCCGATCAGCGTGGGATCGGCGAAGAATTTTTTGCGGTCAAGGCGTTTACTGTTTGCTGTGGCCACAGGATGACCTCCTTAGCAGATTAAGAGAAAAGGGATGGTCCGCAGACCATCCCCAGATCTAAGACGAAGATTATTCGGTCTTGAAGCGGCTGTCGGCAGCGGCGCCCAGAGCATCAAAGTAATCCTGCTTATACTTATCGGTGTTGACCTTGGCATCTTCAAAGTCGTAATCGATTACGTTGTCGGGATCCAGACCCATGTCATAAGCGACCTGAGGCTGCTCGGCATTGTCCAGAACCAGGAACTGGTAGGATTCATTGTCTTTAGCCATGTTGACGCAATCGGGGGACAGGGCATATTCCACCCACAACTTGGCGGCGTTGGGATGCTTGTTGCCGACGAAGATGGCGGTGGCGCCGATTTCGTAGGAGGTACCGGAAGCAGGGATGATCAGACCCACGTTGTCGTAGCCCTTCAGGATCTGGGTGATGCCGTCATGCAGGAAGCCGACGCCGATGACGCACTCACCGATACCGACCTTCTTGGAGGGGCCGGAGCCGGACTTGGTGTACTGGGCAACGTTCTTATCCAGTTCGACGAAGTACTTCATGGCTTCGTCATGGCCCTTCATCTGAACCATGGTGTTGATGACCAGCTTGGCGGTGCCGGCGGTGTTGGGGTTGGA